>NZ_JBQILM010000025.1:0-4165 GCF_056797215.1 Evtepia sp. | reverse complement strand
AGTTTCTTGGCGGCGCACGCTTTTTGCATAGAGGCTGTGGCCTGCGAGGCTTTGTTACGGGAGGTTTACGTGGTCCTTTTTCTCGGCGTGTGTTTCCTTTTCTTTGAGGCTCTTGCGGGTGTTCTTGGCCCGTTGGAAGGCGGCGCTGTAGCTGACAGGCAGGCTGAGGGAGAAGGTGGCTTTGACCAGCCAGATGAAGAACAGCAGGACCAGGATGGGAATGACGCAGGAGGTGATGAGCATAACGGCCAGGGCTTCCAGGAAGTTGTTGATGATGCCCCCCACCTTTTCTGTGATACCAGAGGTGACGTTGGAGATTCCATTCCCAATCCAGGAGAAGAGGGAGCTGTTTTCCTCGTCGCTGCCTTCCTCTGTTTGTGCCTCCTGGGCGGCGTCCTTGGCGGTCTCAATGGTGTTTTGGATGGAGGCCTGGTAAGTGTCCTCAATGAGGTTGGACAGCTTTACACTGACAGGGATAACCAGGACAATCACCAAGCCAAACAGGAATAGCTTCCGGCCAAGGGCTTTGAGCATATCCATGCCAGAAAATAAGTGGATGATGTAGAGCAGGCAGGCAAGGGGGATGAGAAGGTTGAAGGTGGCGTACCCCGTGAGGGTCAGGAGGTATTTCTCCAAAAAGATGGCACACAGGACGATGAGGAAGTGGGTGCTCAGGTCGGCCAGCTTGTCGGCGATGGGGGTGGCGGTATCTCCGGGGAGCAAGGTGATTGCCGCAGAGGCCGCGGCCGCGGCGGCGGTCAGTTCCAGGACGGTGGTTTTCTTTTCCTCCAAGGTGGAAATGCTGTTGGCGTGGAAGTCCATGGAGGTGGCAACCCTGGATGCGCCGAAGAAGGAGAGCAGCGCAATGGCGACAGCAATCAGGATAAGAATGGGTCTCTTTTTGTCAATCTCTTTCATAGATTCGGTTCCTTTCTCTGGTGTAAGGGCCCTGCTTTGATTGAGCCCACTGTGTGGCAGGTGTTCACGGTGTATCACCCCCCAGCATGCCTGCCCCATAAAAGCCCTTGCTTTTTTCGCGGGCATACGTGCAAAGTTTATCATATCATGTCGCCTACCATTTGTCACGCAGAAGGGACGGGGAAAGAATCCCAGGGTTGTGCTGTCCTGTTGCAAAAAAACCTTGAAAAACAATGGGAAAAGGTATACAATATAAAACAATGAAAGGGCAGATACTGCCAGACGCAACAGAGAGAAGGAAGTGGAAGCAACAAGTACATAGGGAAATCCAGGAGGGAATACTATGTTCCGGGTGGGAGACAAGATCGTACATCCCATGCATGGTGCCGGCATTGTGGATGAGATCGTAGAACGGAAGGTAAATGGCATCGTCCGGGACTATTACAGCCTGAAACTACCCAGCGGAGACATGCTGGTGATGATCCCTACGGATACCTGTGAGGCCATCGGTGTACGCTCCATCCTCACCGGGGCGGAGACGGAACAGGTTTTGGGGGAGATATCCCACCTGGAAGTCCAGATGGATACCAACTGGAACCACCGTTATCGGGACAATATGCTCCGGTTGAAAAGCGGCAACCTCTTGGAGGTGGCCAAGGTGGTAAAGGGTCTCTCTGGGCGTGACAGCCGCCGGGGGCTCTCCAACGGGGAGCGGAAAATGCTCCACACCGCCAGGCAGATCATGGCCTCGGAGATCGGCTTGGCCCAGCACATCAGCTATCAGGAGGCGGAGTGCCGGGTGGACCAGGCGACCCACCCATGAAAATAGGTAGGAGACACGAAAGAGAGAAGGAGCCGCCGGGAGCACCGCCAGGCTCCTTTTCCAGTGTGCCCGGCAGAAGCCGGGGAAGAGGAGATCGTATGGGTTTATTCAATTTGCTGTTCGGGAAGCGGAAGCCAACCCGGCCCTTCTGTTCTGTTATCGTGGTGGCAGCGGGACGGGCTACGCGGATGGAGGGGACCGACAAGGTCCTCTGTCCCCTGGGGGGGACCCCGCTGCTGCTCCACGCCCTGGCCCCCTTGCAGGTCTCAGAGCTGGTGGATGAGATTGTGATCGTCACCCGAGAGGACTTGATGGTCAGCGTAGGTGCCCTGTGCAGCCAACAGGGGATTACGAAAGTCCGCCGGCTGGTGAAGGGGGGAGCGGAGCGGATGGACTCCGTCCTGGCGGGGCTGAAGGAGACGGACCCCGCCGCTACCCTCATCGCCATCCACGATGGAGCCCGGCCCTTCCTCACTGTAGAGGTATTGGAGGAGGCCATCCAGGCTGCTGCCCAGCGGGGGGCCGCAGCTCCGGCCATCCCGGTGAAGGACACCATCAAGCGGGTCCAGGACGGGGTGGTGGCGGAGACCTTGGAGCGTGCTTCGCTGATGGCGGTGCAGACCCCCCAGGTCTTTGACGCGGAACTCATCAAAGGGGCCCTCACCAAGGCCCAGCAGGACCAAGTAGCCCTCACCGACGATTGCGGGGCGGTAGAGCGCCTGGGCTTTCCTGTGTATCTCACCAAGGGCCAGGAGGAGAACATCAAGATCACCACCCCGTCGGATCTGCTCCACGGGGAAATCATCCTGGCGCAGCGGCGGGGACTGTGACAAGAGGGGAGGATTGCGCTGTGCGCATTGGCCACGGTTACGATGTACACCGGCTGGTGTCCAGCCGGAAGCTGATTTTAGGGGGGGTGGAGATTCCCCACTACCTGGGGCTGTTGGGCCACTCCGACGCGGATGTGGTGACCCACGCCCTGATGGACGCCCTCCTGGGGGCGGCGGCCCTGGGGGACATCGGCACCCACTTTCCCGACAGCGACCCAGCTTACGCTGGGGCCTCTAGCCTGACCCTGCTGGGGCGGGTGATGGAGCTGCTCCGCCAGGCAGGATGGCAGGTGGAGAACGCGGACATGACCATCCTGGCCCAGCAGCCGAAGCTGAAAGGGCACATCCCCCAGATGCGGCAGAACTATGCCCGGACCATGGGGGTGCCGGTGGACTGCATCAGCGTGAAGGCCACCACAGAAGAGGGCTTGGGCTTCACCGGGACGGAGCAGGGCATCGCCGCCCACGCTGTGGTCCTGCTCCAAGCCCTGAAAAACCCCGCAGTCGGGGAAATTTGACACCGTTCCTCCTCCCGCGCATAAGATGAGCGTGGGAGGAGCTAGTTTTATGTATTATCTCATTATGTGCCGATCCCTGACCTATGGGCAGCGGGTAGCCAACGGCTTGGAGCGTGCGGGCATCCCTGCGCGGATTCTCCGCTCCCCGGCGGAGATTTCTCCCTCCGGGTGCAGTTATTCGGTGAAGGTCGCGGCCCGGAACCTGTCCCGGGCGCTGACCGTCCTGAACCGTTTGCGCCTGCCCTACTTGGGGGTCTATGTAAACTCCCCTGATTATGGCTATCAGGAGGTGACGCTTTGATCTATTTTGACAGTGCCGCCACCACCCTGCAAAAGCCCCCCATGGTGGCCCGGGCGATGGCCCGGGCCACCGCCACCATGGCCAGCCCCGGCCGGGGGGACTATGGCCCCGCAGCCCGGGCCTCCCGCATCCTTTTGGCCTGCCGGGAGATGGCGGGGCGGCTGTTCCAGGTGGAGGAGCCGGAGCGGGTGATCGTGACCACCAGCGCTACCCACGGCCTGAACATCGCCATCCGCAGCCTGGTTCAGCCGGACAGCACGGTATTGCTCTCCGGCTGGGAGCATAACGCCGTCACCCGGCCCTTGGCTGCGATCCCCGGTGTGCGTATCCGGGCGGTGCGGGCCCCCTTGTTTGCCCCGGACCGCTTTTTGGAGGAGCTGGAACAGAGCCTGAGGGGGGGCGTGGATGTGGTGGTATGTACCCATGTGTCCAACGTGTTTGGCTACATCCTGCCGGTGGCGGAGGTGGCGAAGCTGTGCTGCCAGCGGCAGGTGCCCCTGATCGTAGACGCCGCCCAGAGCGCCGGGGTGCTGCCCCTGCGCTTGGAGGACTGGGGGGCGGAGTATGTGGCCATGCCCGGCCACAAGGGCCTATATGGCCCCCAGGGCACCGGGCTCTTGCTGTGCCGCCGGGCGGCGGGGGAACCGCTGCTCTATGGCGGCACAGGGAGTGCGTCCCGCCTGCAAGAGATGCCCCCCTTCCTGCCGGACCGCTTGGAGGCGGGGACCCACAACATCCCCGGCGTGGCAGGGCTGTTGGAGGGGATGCGCTTCGT
>NZ_JBQILM010000024.1:0-38908 GCF_056797215.1 Evtepia sp. | reverse complement strand
ATGCCCTGCTGGATAATGGGCACCACGTAGTTGGGGGCCGCCTCCTCTATGGTGTCGTGGAGGAGTCCAAAGAGCAGCTTGGCGTTGTTGCGGAAATTGGGGGCCACGGTGAAAATCTGGTCCTGCACGGGGCGGCTGATGGAGGCTTTGAAAATAGTTTTCAACTTCTCCTTCCCCGTAAGGCCAGGGCGGTCCCGAATTTCCGCCAGCATCTGGTTGGACTCCGCCGTCATTCGGTCCACCACCGCCACTAGAATCTCCTCCTTGGACTTGAAGTGGTGGTAAATGGCCCCCTTGCTCAAGCCCCCCAGCTGGTCCAGGATATCCTGGATGGAGGTGTATTCATAGCCCTTTTCCATGAACAGGCGGAACGCCACGTCCAAAATCAGCGTGACCGTCTCCTCCGGGTGGCGGTTTCTCGCCATGGCACTTCCCTCCTCATAGATACCAACGGTATGTTTTGCATTTTAACATACTGTTGGTCGGTTTGTCAAGACCAATTCCCATGGTGCAAGCCCTATGGATGTTTCACCGGAGAAAAACCCTCCCAGTCCAATGTCCAAAATGACCCCTCAAAAGTGTTTTCTTGGTTCCCATTATGCCTCGCTCTTGTCCAGATGTACATCCATCTGCGGGAAGGGAATGCCGATACCCTGGGCGTCAAAGGCAGACTTGATGGCCTCCAAGAGGTCATAGTATACCTCCCAATAGTCCTCCGTCAGGCACCAGGCCCGGAGGGTATATTCAATGGTACTGTCCCCGTAGTTGCTGAGCCGGGCGAAGGGGGCAGGGTCCGGCAGGACCTTTTCATGGGCCTCCATAATCCCCAGCAGGGTCGCTTTTACCTGCTCCACCGGTGCGTTATAGTCCGCACCCACTGTCAGGTCCACCCGGCGCAGGGGTTCTGTGGAGTAGTTGCGCACCAGGGCAGCAGCTACCGTACTGTTGGGCAGCACCAGGCGGCAGTTGTCTGTGGTGTTCAGCTTGGTGTGGACCATTCCGATCTCCAAAACAGTCCCGGCGATATCCCCAATCTCCACATAGTCCCCCACCTTAAAGGGCTGGGAGCTGAGAATGGTCAGTCCCCCCGCCAGGTTGGACAGGCTGTCCTTCACTGACAAGGACACCGCCAAACCAGCGATGCTCAGCAGGGCCACCAGGGAGGTAGCGTTCACCCCTAGAGACTGGGCTACAATCAAAATGGTGAGGAACCACAGCAGGATATTGGCCGCAGAGCGGATGAACGCATGGAAGCTCTTCTCAATGTGCCCCCGGTCCAGGCCCCGGTCCAGGAGCCGCAGGATGATCCGCTTGACCACCAGACAGGCCAGCAGCAGCGCCAGAGCGGTGAGGATGAGTTTTACAGCCCCCTCCCAGCCGTAGACGGTGAGGTTTCGTACTGCGGTTTCTACGCTTTCTTCCAAGGACTCGGTATCTGTCGTTTCCATAGCTGCCTCCTTTTCTCTGAAAAAGGGAGGGCAAAGCCTCAGCTTTGCCCTCCCTTGGGTGTTAATAAGATGTCACGTTCCGTTCTCTACGAAGGGCCACCGCTGGCGGTTGCTCTCCGAATCCCCCGCCTACAGGCAGGTGTGTGCGCAACGCAGTTCTTCTTACTCGCTGATCTCGGTAACAACGCCGGAACCAACGGTACGGCCGCCCTCACGGATAGCGAAACGCAGGCCCTTCTCAATGGCGATGGGGGTGATCAGCTCAACGTTCATAACCACGTTGTCGCCAGGCATGCACATCTCAACGCCGTCGGGCAGGGAGATCACGCCGGTCACGTCGGTGGTACGGAAGTAGAACTGAGGACGATAGTTGTTGAAGAAGGGGGTGTGACGGCCACCTTCATCCTTGGACAGGACATACACCTGGCCAGAAAACTTGGTCAGGGGCTTGATGGAGCCGGGCTTAGCCAGAACCTGGCCTCTCTCGATCTCCTTCTTGTCGATGCCGCGCAGCAGGCAGCCAACGTTATCGCCAGCTTCTGCATAGTCCAGCAGCTTGCGGAACATCTCGATGCCGGTGACGACGGACTTCTTGGTCTCCTCAGCCAGGCCGACAATCTCAATGGGCTCACCCATCTTGATCACGCCACGCTCCACACGGCCGGTGGCCACGGTGCCACGACCGGTGATGGTGAACACGTCCTCAACAGGCATGAGGAAGGGCAGGCTGTCATCACGGGGGGGAGTGGGGATGTAGCTGTCAACAGCGTCCATCAGCTCCTTGATGCAGGCATAGTCGGCGTCGCCGGGATCCTGGTTCTCGCAGGTCAGGGCGTTCAGAGCGGAACCCTTGATGACGGGCAGGTCGTCACCGGGGAACTCGTACTTGCTCAGCAGCTCACGGACTTCCATCTCCACCAGCTCCAGCAGCTCCTCGTCGTCCAGCAGGTCGACCTTGTTCAGGAACACGACGATAGCGGGCACGCCCACCTGACGGGCCAGCAGGATATGCTCACGGGTCTGAGCCATGGGGCCGTCGGTAGCAGCGATAACCAGGATAGCGCCGTCCATCTGGGCAGCACCGGTGATCATGTTCTTGATATAGTCGGCGTGGCCGGGGCAGTCAACGTGGGCATAGTGGCGGTTGTCGGTCTCATACTCCACGTGAGCGGTGTTGATGGTGATACCACGCTCTCTCTCTTCGGGAGCCTTGTCGATGCTGGCGTAGTCCTCGAACTCAGCCTTGCCCTGCATAGCCAGGAACTTGGTGATGGCAGCGGTCAGGGTAGTCTTACCATGGTCAACGTGACCGATGGTGCCGATGTTTACGTGGGGTTTGGTTCTTTCAAACTTTTGCTTGGCCATAATAATAATCCTCCTCAGAATCGTTGTAAAAGCCAAAGTGTGTCCTGTTATGTGTAGTATTCTACAGGATATGGAGGGAAATTACAACGGGAAATCAAAAATTTCCCCCTGTAATTTCACCTTCCGGATGCTTTTTTCTCGCGAAAAAGCATCGAATTTATAATTTCTCGTGGTTGCAGGCTTACCTCTGCCGGTGGGGCTCAGTTCCCCTCGCCGCGGGTGGCCACGATCTTGTCCGTGATGGACTTGGGAATCTCCACATAGCTGTGAGGCTCCATGGCGTACTGGCCACGGCCCTGGGTACGGCTGCGCAGGTCGGTGGCATAGCCGAACATCTCGGACAGGGGAACCAGGGCGTCGATCTGCTGGGCACCGGGGCGGGCCTCCATGCCCTGGATCTGGCCACGGCGGGAGTTCAAATCGCCCATGACGTCGCCCATATAATCCTCGGGCACAATGACGGAGACCTTCATGATGGGTTCCAGCAGGCAGGCATTGGCCTTCCGGCAGGCTTCCTTGAACGCCATGGAACCGGCGATCTTAAAGGCCATTTCGGAGGAGTCCACCTCGTGGAAGGAGCCGTCGTACAGAGTGACCTTAATGTCCACCACAGGATACCCGGCCATTACGCCGGCCTGCATGGCCCCTTGGATACCCGCATCCACTGCGGGGATATACTCCTTGGGAATGGCACCGCCCACGATCTCGTTGACGAACTCATAGCCCTTGCCGGACTCGTTGGGCTCCACACGGATCTTGACGTGGCCATACTGGCCCTTACCGCCGGACTGGCGGGCGTATTTGGTGTCCTGCTCCACGCTGCGCTTGATGGTCTCCTTGTAGGCCACCTGGGGTGCGCCTACGTTGGCTTCCACCTTGTACTCACGGAGCAGACGGTCCACGATGATCTCCAAATGGAGCTCGCCCATACCGGCGATGATGGTCTGGCCAGTCTCCTCGTCGGTGTAGGTCTTGAAGGTGGGGTCCTCTTCCGCCAGCTTCATCAGGGCCACACCCATCTTCTCCTGACCAGCCTTGGTCTTGGGCTCGATGGCAACCCGGATAACGGGCTCGGGGAACTCCATGGACTCCAAGATGATGGGATGCTTCTCATCACACAGGGTATCGCCGGTGGTGGAGTTCTTCAAGCCCACAACAGCGGCGATGTCGCCGGAGTAGACGGTCTCAATGTCCTCCCGGTGGTTGGCGTGCATCTGCAAGATGCGGCCCACGCGCTCACGCTGGTGCTTGGTGGAGTTAAGCACGGAGGTGCCGGTATTCAACTGGCCGGAATAGACCCGGATGAAGGACAGACGGCCCACGTAGGGGTCCGCTGCAATCTTGAAGGCCAGGGCGGAGAAGGGGGCGTCGTCCTTGGCGGGGCGCTCGTCCTCGCTGCCGTCGTCGGGGTCCACGCCCTTGATGGCGGGGATGTCCACGGGAGAGGGCATATAGTCCACGATGGCGTCCAGGAGCTTCTGAACACCCTTGTTGCGGTAGGAAGTGCCGCAGACCACGGGGACCAGCTTGTTGGCCAGGGTGCCCTGACGGATGGTGGCGCGGATCATCTCCGTGGGGATGGGCTGCTCTTCCAGCGCCAGCATCATCAGCTCCTCGTCCAGGTCCGCACAGGCGTCGATGAGCTTGGTGCGGTATTCCTGGGCCAGGTCCATCATATCCTCGGGGATGTCCTCCACACGCATGTCCTTGCCCACGTCGTCATAGTACACGTCGGCCTTCATCTCCACCAGGTCGATGATCCCCTTGAAGGTATCCTCGCTGCCGATGGGGAGCTGGATGGGCACGGCATTGCACTTGAGGCGCTCGTGGATCATGTCCAGGACGTTGTAGAAGTCCGCGCCCATGATGTCCATCTTGTTGACATAGATCATCCGGGGGACCTGATAGTGGTCAGCCTGACGCCAGACGGTCTCAGACTGGGGTTCCACGCCGCCCTTGGCGCACATGACGGTTACACTGCCATCCAGCACGCGCAGGGAGCGTTCCACCTCCACGGTAAAGTCCACGTGGCCCGGGGTGTCGATGATGTTGATCCGGGTCTGGGGGAACTGGTTGGCCGTTCCGGTCCAATAGCACGTGGTGGCAGCGGAGGTAATGGTGATACCTCTCTCCTGCTCTTGGGCCATCCAGTCCATGGTGGCGGTACCATCATGGGTCTCACCGATCTTGTAGTTGACGCCGGTGTAGTACAGGATGCGCTCGGTGGTGGTGGTTTTCCCGGCATCGATGTGAGCCATGATGCCGATGTTTCTTGTGTTTTCCAGGGTAACTTTACGCGACATTCTCTTTCCTCCCGGTTACCAGCGGAAGTGAGCGAAAGCCTTGTTGGACTCGGCCATCTTGTGGGTCTCTTCGCGCTTTTTCACGGCGCTGCCGAGGTTATTGGCGGCGTCCATCAATTCCCCTGCCAGGCGCTCCTTCATGGTGCGTTCGCTGCGCTTACGGGCGTAAGCGGTGAGCCAGCGCAGACCGAGGGTCTGGCGGCGCTCCGGGCGAACCTCCATGGGGACCTGATAGGTGGCGCCGCCGACACGGCGGGCCTTAACTTCCAGGGACGGCATGATATTTTCCATGGCAGTGGTGAACACTTCGATGGGGTCCTTCCCGGTCTGCTCTTTGACGATGTCAAAGGCACCGTAGACGACCTTCTGTGCAACACCCTTTTTGCCGTCCAGCATGATGCTGTTGATCAGCTTAGTTACCAGCACGGAACGGTACATAGGATCGGGCAAAACTTCCCGCTTGGGTACGTTTCCTCTTCTGGGCACTTTGCTTCCCTCCTTCATAACAGAATGATTTCATAGGTACTCGAAAAGCTTGCGCTCTCCGTGTGGGAGAGAGTGCCCTCTCTCCAGTGCCTGCCTTGAGAACTTCCCCAAAAACTGTACTGCGTACTGTTTTATATGAAAGCGCCTCGCGGCAAAGCCTTTTGCTTTGCGCCTGCGCGCAAAAATGCGAAATGAAAAATAGCGGTGGAGTTTGCCGATTACTTCTTGCCGGCCTTGGGTCTCTTGGCACCGTACTTGGAGCGAGCCTGCATACGGCCCTGAACGCCCTGGGTATCCAGGCTGCCGCGGATGATGTGATAACGCACACCAGGCAGGTCCTTGACACGGCCGCCGCGGATCATGACCACGGAGTGCTCCTGCAGGTTGTGGCCCACACCGGGGATATAGGCGGTGACCTCATAGCCATTGGTCAGGCGCACACGGGCGATTTTACGCAGAGCGGAGTTCGGCTTCTTCGGGGTGGAAGTACGAACGGCAGTGCACACGCCGCGCTTCTGGGGGGAGGGCAGATCGGTCTCTCTGTTCTTCAGGGTGTTGAGGCCCTTCTGCATGGCGGGAGAGTTGGACTTGTAGCTCACCTTCTCTCTTCCCTTGCGAACGAGCTGATTAAAAGTAGGCATAGTATTTCCTCCTTTCCTAAAAAATGGTGATTGTGTGTATATTCTAACCGCACCAGGCCGCGCCTATGCGGAGAATATCGAAAAAACTTTTCACAGGATGGTGGCTGCCACAGCGCTGCCCACGGCGATGCCGCAGGCGCTGCCCAGCTGGGCCATGGTGGGGACGCTCTCCGTCTCCACCCCCTGTTCCCGGCACAGGGCCGCTACAGGCTCTGTCACCCGGGGGTCGGCATCCTGGGCCAAAAACACCCGTTGGACGCCACCGTTTTTCAATGCGCGGGTCACCTGCTTGGCCCCCGTCACTTTTTTTGCAGATTTCAAGTCGGCCAGCATAGGGGATTTCCCTTCCTTTCCCGGTTGGATTCTGGAAAATCCTTGGATCTCATGGGATTTCTACCCCATGAAACATTTCACCGCAATTTGAAATTTTAGCACACTTGCCACATAACGTCAAGTGGTGAGACTGTGTGAAGATTTCCTTGGAATGCCAGACAGCTTGGACATATTGCCGGGCCGTTCCCCTTATCCCGCCATTCTGTGCCAAGAAAGCGCCAGAAGCCCCAGCACTTGCAGGGCCAGGATCAGGGGCATCCCCAGGCGAAAGCGCCTGTGCTGGGTTTTGTGGCGGAAGAGGGACATGCCCAGCATGGCCCCCACGCTGCCACCCAGGATGGCGGAGAGGAACAGGGTCTTTTCCGGGATGCGCCAGCGCCCCCGCCGGGCCTTGGCCTTGTCCACCCCCATAAGGGCAAAGGCAACGAAGTTCCAAACCAGCAGCCACAGCAAAGCGACTTCCTGCATCCTGCATCCCCCTCTCCAATCGCTGTCCTCCCATCATAACAGCTTTCCCAGGAAATACAAGACCCAAAATCGGCCCTGCGTTCCCCGCTGTGCGTTGACTTTCTGTCCCAGCTTCGCTACTATGTAGGTACGAACCCCAGAGAAAGGAGGGCTTACATGGACCGCACCACCACCTGTTGCTTCACCGGCCACCGGCCCGACCGCCTGCCCTGGCGGGAACGGGAGGATGACCCCCGCTGCCTGGCCCTGAAGGCCCAGCTGCGCCAGGCAGTGGAGCAAGCCTATGGCCAGGGCTTCCGCCACTTCATCTGCGGTATGGCCCGTGGGGCAGACCTCTACTTCTGCGAGGCTGTCTTGGCTCTCGCCCAGGAAAAGCCAGACCTCACCGTGGAAGCGGCCATCCCCTTTACGGACCAGGCGGCCCACTGGTCAGAAGCGGACCAGGCCCGCCGGGCTGCCCTGCTGGATTGCTGCCACTATGAGACGGTGGTGCAGCACCGCTATAGCCCCTCCTGTATGGCCCGGCGCAACCGCTACATGGTGGACCACTCCGCCCTGCTCCTGGCGGTCTACGACGGCACTCCCAAGGGGGGCACCGCGGGAACCTTGGCCTATGCCCTCCAACAGGGTTTAGACACCCTGATCCTGGACCCCAGGGGATGGTAAGCAGACAGGCCGGCAGGAAACGCCCTGTTTCCCGCCGGCCTGTGTCCTATCCTCAATCTGTCTATCCTACGCCTGTCTCCTGGTCAGCCGCTGTCCCAGCCATGCCGTGGCACTGTCCAAAAGGAACGCCACCGCCACCGCGGACAGGAGCACCACGCAATACAGTAGAATCATCCCCCGGGTCCCTGCCACAAAGGGGAAGCGTTGGAAAATGCACAGCAGGAGTACATGGCAGAAGTACACCGTCATGGAGTGCTTGGCCAAAAATCCCACAACGCCCCGGACCTTGTCGAATTTCCCCAGCCAGTCCCACAGAGCAAATAGGCTTAGGAGCATCAGCAGGGTATACAGGTTCAAGTCCGCCTTGATGGAATCCAGGGCATTCATGACAAAGCTCTTCACCACATACACCCCCGCAAACACCAGGGTTCCCCCCAGGATGGGCAGCTTGTGGGCCTGGGCGAAGGCCGCCAGCCGCTCCACCCGCCTCCGGCTCAGCAGGCACCCCGCTGTAAAGTAGAACAGCCAGGTGGGCAGCAGCAGCCACAGGTAAGGCCGGATCACCGGCGGGATCAGGTCTACCCCGAAGTTCAGCAGGAAGTACAGCGCTTCCACCAGGTAGGTCACCGCCAGGGACACGGCAATGCTGGCCACCGGCGCCCGTTCCACACACCGCTTCAGCAGGGGGTACACCAGGTAGCACTGGAAGATGATAACCACAAAATAGAGGTGCGGCGCAGACTGCCCTTGGAGAAGCCCCCGGAGATAAGCCCAAAGGCTCTCCCTTCCCCCGGCAAAGAACGCTGCCAGGGCCCCCCGCTGCTCATACAGGAAGTAAATGGTAAACCACAGCACATAGGGCAGCCCCAGCTTCCTCAGGCGCTTTTTGTAAAACCCCAACACCCCCTCATTCCTTGTACTGAGGCCCAGGGAAATGCCTGAGATCACCACAAACATGGGCACCGCAAAGCGGGACAACTGGTTCCAAAGGAACCCCAGGTTCATCCCAAAGAGCGTATACCCACTCTCCCCATATACATAGCCGCTGGTAACATGGATGGCAACCACCGCCAGCATGGCCACCACCCGGGCGAAATCCAGGGCATAAAACTGCTTGCCCTTCATTCCGCACCCCTCCTCTCTCCTGCCTGGACCCACTCCACGGGTCCGCGAAAAGGGGCCGTTGCAGAAGCTTCTTCCGCAACGGCCCCTGATGTTTCACTGTGTTGGGGCAGGCGCGTCACTGGCCTGTGCCAGCGCCCCCGCCGCTGTCTCCGCCGGTTCCTCCGGTACCGTCTCCACTGCCTGTCCCGCCGGAGCTGCCGCCGGAGCTGCCACTGCCACTCCCGGAACCGGAGCTTCCGCTCCCCGTTCCTGTGCCGCTGCTTCCACCGCTGCCAGTGCCGGTACCGGTACCCGTTCCAGTGCCGCTGCTACCAGTGCCACTTCCGCTGCCGGCGGTGCCGGTGTCCGGAGGCTCCGTGCCCTCCTCTGGCGCGTTGCCTGTGTCCTTGGTGGGATCATGGACGGTGGCGTCGGGGTTCTCCACCACGTTGACCACCATCTCCGCAGACTTTTTCCCTGCGATGGCCTTGATGACGGTCTTGCCCACATCCCGGCCGGTGATGGTGCCGTCCTCCGAAATGCGGACAATGGCGCTGTTCTGGCTGCTCCAGGTGACAGCGGCAGGGGTCATCCCCTCCTCCATCTGGACGTTGGCAATGAGCTTCCGATCCTCTCCGGAACGGATGGTGATCTCATCATCCTCCAGCTCGATGTTCAACACCCCCGGGGCAGTCTGGGACACGTCCACCTTGCCGCTGACGGTCTTGCCGTCCACATTGGCGGCGATGGTAGCCTGTCCCACACCTTTGGCGGTGAGGGTGGCCCTGGTCCCATCGCCACTGACGGTCACCACATTGTTGTCGTTGCTGCTCCAACTGATGGGGCCGGTCTCCGTCCCCTCCGGGATTCCGGTGATGGTGGCCTCAGCGGTCTCCCCCAGGACGATGGTGTTGGTGGAGATTTCCATCTTATAGTCGGCCTTCCCGCTGCCGGTGAAGGACTTGATCACCAGCAGGGCCATGATAATGACCACCACGCCGATGACAATCGGCACCGGGGAAATCCCCTTGCGCTTGGGTGGTGGGCTGTTCTTGCGTTTTGTCCCCCCGCTGGAACTGCTGCTGCGCCGCTGGGGCTGGGACTCCGAGCCGCGGCGGCGGCTTCCGCCGCCCTGGGGGGGCGGGGGTGGACGGTTGCCCCGGTCCCTGCTGCCGCTGGACCCGCCGCCACTCCGGCGGCTGCCGCCACCGTTGGAGCTGCCTCCCCGGCCTCCCGAGGAACCGGAGCTCCGGCCGGAACTGCGGCTGCGGCTGTTGCCGTGGTCGTCCCAGTTGGGGGCGGTGCGCTCCCAGTCCTCTTGGTCAAAGTCCCGGTAGGGGGTACCGAAACGGTCCCGCTTCTCGTAGCCCCGGTCATAGCCTCTGTCAAAGTCCCGGCCCCGATCAACATCCCGGTAGCGGTCATAGCCCCGGTCAAAATCCCGGCCGTACCCCCGGTCAAAGTCCCGTCCCTGGCTGCGGTCATAGCCCCGGTAAGCACTTCGGTCGCCGGAGGAGCGGGAATTGCCCCGCGCGTAGCGGCCATTGTATTCATCATACTCGTCGTAACGCATGTCTATCCTCCTGACTTAAAAAGTCATCGGGTGCGTTCCAGCCCCTGGTTCTTGGGTGGAACGCCGCCCCTTCCCCAGGGGTTTTTCCCCGGGAATTGAGCAATGTGGCCTATTATACCATAACTTCACGCCCCTGAAAACGCACAATTTGTAAAGTTTCTAGGAAAACTCCGTTCCTTCTCTTGGGCAATTTCTCTTGTCTATGTTATATACTATTTTCCCCTCCAATTCAAGGCAGGAGCCGCTTTCCCAAGCCGCTCCACCGTTTTCTTGTAGAAAATGACGAAAAAATTTTGCCGGAACCTGGCGTTTTCTCCTGGCTCTGGCAGCGCTCCCCAGGGTTCTTGTGCAATTCCCCGGCTTGTGCTATACTTTTCCTGACACGACAAACCACCCGCGAGAGGGATACTTCCTCCGCACCAATGGAAGGGATATCAAATATGACGAATGAATTTCTGCCCCAGGGGGAGGCCGCCGCCCTGCTGCCCCAGGTCTCCTTCACCATCCCCGGCCTGTTCCTCTTTTCCCAGCTGGTCTACCAGTGCCTTGAACAGGTGGCGGCCAAGTTTTCCCACCACATCCCCGTGCGCTTTCTCTACGGCTCCCCCCAGGTCCGTTGGAACTGCGGGCGGCTGGTGCTCATCAACCACCATGAGAGCTTGGAGGAGATGGAGCGGGAGCTGAAGGGGGCCGTCCAGCATGGCATCACCCCCCTGCTTACCTTCACCTCCCCCCTGCTCCAAGAGGAGGACTTAAAGGACCCGGTGTGCAACGGCCTTTTGGAGATTTTGGAGGAGATCCGGGGCGGGGTGGTCCTAGCCAGCCCCCTGCTGCGGGACTACATCCGCGCCCACTACCCCCATGTAACCATCCACGCCTCCATCATCCTCACCACCTACGCCCAGGAACGCAACGCCGCCTATTACCGCCAGCTCTCCCAGGACTACGACTACTATGTCCTCCATTCCGACGACAAGTTCCACCCGGAGCTGCTCCGTCAGCTCCCAAAGCACAACGCGGAGATCATATTAAATGAGCGCTGCGGCTACCAGTGCCCCCAGCGGCAGGAGCACTTCATCTCCATCGCCCAGGATCAGACCGCCCTGCTGGACGGCTGCGGCCCCCTGTCCAACTTCCTGGACCGCTGCCCCTATGTCCCCGAGGGCAAGCAGCGGGAGATGCAAACCCGGAGCATTTCCTCCACCGTCCAGGAGGCGGCAGCTTTGGCGGAGATGGGCTTTGACCTGTTCAAGCTCCAAGGGCGTTTGGACAGCCCCTATGTGTTCTTCTTTGACTTCTTGCGCTATGCGCTGGAAGAGGAGCTGGCCTTTCCCACCATGTACCCCATTTTCTCCTATTCCATTTATAACTACTTAAAGGAAAAGGAACACAAGCGGCGGGAGCACACCAAGGCCAACGGTCTACAGGCGTGAGGTGGGGTTTATGGAACTATCTTTTCAGCTCGCCGACCCCGCCGGCAATATCACCCTTCTAGTAACCACCCCTGTCCCCAGGGAGGACCACCCTGCCCTGGCCGCTGGCCTGCTCTCCATCCCGGAGCTCCACGCCGAACAGGTGGGCTTCCTGGTCCCGCCCCAGGGGGAGGGTGTCATCCGCCTAGAGATGATGGGTGGGGAGTTCTGCGGCAATGCCCTGCGCTGTGCGGGGTTATACTACGCCGTCCAGCAGGGCCGCCGCCGGGCAGGCCGCTTCCCGGTGGAGGTCAGCGGCTATGACAAGGCCCTCTCCGTCCAGGTCAACCCCCTGGCCAACCAGGTATCCGTGGAGATGCCCCTGCCCCAGACGGTGCAATCCTGCACCCTCTTTGGCGCAGCCGCCCAGGCGGTCCTGCTCCCGGGCATCGTCCACGCCGTCAGCTTCCTCCCCCCGGAGCAGCCAGAGGCGGCCGTCCGGGAGGCCCTGGAGGGGTTGGCCCTGGACTATACGGTCCCTGCTGCCGGGGTCATGTTCTGGGACCGGCAGCGCTCCACCCTCACCCCTGCGGTATACGTCCAGGGGACCAGTTCTCTGTATTTTGAACGTAGCTGTGCCTCCGGCAGCACCGCCGTGGCCGCCTGCCATGCCCTCAGCAGCCAGCGGGACGGCAGCTTCAAGCTGGCCCTGAAACAGCCCGGCGGCACCATCCACACCACCGCCACCCTCCGAGGCGGCAAGCTGCAACAGCTCACCATCGGTGGGGTGGTGAGCTTGGGGCAGGCCTATACCTTGGAATTCTAAATCCCCCAGACAATAGCCGCGTCCCAGGCGTTGATTTTCATCACCGCCTGGGACGCGCTTTTTATGTCATGCCGCTAACGCCCGGTGCAGCAGCTCTAGCTTCGCCGGCAGCCCTCCCTTCTAGGGGCCTAGTTCCACTGGAACCAAAAACCCCTTACTTTTCAGGGAAAAGATATCCTCCCCCAAAATGCTATACTGGCCCTGGCCTCAGATTCATAGAGAAAACATCGAAAATTAAGATTTCTTCAGGAGTTCTTTAAGAAATATTTTATTCTTTTTTGCTATAATGGTCCCATCAAAACCAGTCCGCTCTGGCGGCGCGGCAGAAAGGTGGGCCTGTGTATGGGGACCGTCTCAAAGGTAAAAAATATCCTCACTGGCGGGATGGTGGCCCTGCTCCTGCTGCTGGGCATTTTCCTGATCCGGGGCTATCTCAACGGCCACTTCGATTCCCCCGAAACCCTGCGTACTTATGTGGGCAGCTTTGGCCCCTTCTCCCCGGTGATTCTGACGGTGATTCAGGCCCTACAAGTGGTGCTGCCAGTGCTGCCGGGCTTCCTGGGCTGTATCGTGGGGGCGGGGCTGTTCGGCGCGGCAGGGGGGTTCTGGTGCAACTACATCGGCATCAGCGCCGGTTCCATCCTGGCCTTTCTCCTAGCCCGGCGCTTTGGGGTGGGTCTGGTACGGAAGATGGTCCCGGCGAAGAAGTATGACCACTGTGTGGCCTGGGTGCAAACGAAAAAGAGCTACACCCTGGTGCTGGCCCTGGCCATCCTGCTGCCCTTGGCCCCAGACGACTTCCTGTGCTATTTCTCCGGCCTCACAGGGATGTCCGCCCAGCGCTTCGTCTCCATCATCCTGCTGGCAAAGCCCTGGTGTATCTTGGTCTACAGCCTTTTCTTTGCCCATGTGATTTGAAGCATTTTGAATACGGTATCAAGGCACCGCATTGGTGCGGTGCCTTTTTGCAAGGACTTGCAAAAACATTTTTAGGAGGTATACCCCCATGCTCGGCGTCTACAACTACACGGTAATCCTGACTTACTTTGGGATGCTTATTTCCTTCACTGGCATCACCTGTGCCATACAAGGGGACCTCCACGGAGCCCTGGTGTGTCTCATGCTCTCCGGGGTGTGCGACATGTTTGACGGCAAGGTCGCCTCCACCAAAGTCCGCACCGCCCAAGAGAAACGCTTTGGCATCCAGATTGACTCCCTCAGTGACCTGATCTGTTTCGGTGCCTTTCCGGCGGTGATTGTCTACACCGTCTCCGACGGCAGCAACATGAGCTTCTACTGCTCCGCCCTCTACCTCCTGTGCGCCTTAATCCGCCTGGCCTGGTTCAATGTAGACGAGGAGGCCCGGCAGGACAGTGCCGCAGGCAGCCGGGAGGTCTATCTCGGCCTGCCCGTCACCACGGCAGCCCTGGTGGTCCCCGCCCTCCTGGGGCTGGGACGGCTCTGGCACTGGCCCCTGCCCATCCTGGGCCCGGTGGCGCTGCTGGCCATGGGGGTGGCATTCCTTCTCCCCTTCCGGCTGAAAAAGCCGGCCCTGCCAGGGAAGGTGGGGATGATCCTCTGTGGGGGCGCGGAATTTCTCCTGCTGTGCCTGGCTGTGGACCTATGAGCGGGAACAGCAGTGCAGTCCGCTTCCTCTATGGCAGCGTGGTAGGACGGGTTCTGCTGTCCCTGATCCTACGCAGCCATGCCGACCGCTTGGCGGTGGCCTTTCTCTCCTCCCCCCTCTCCCGGCCCCTGGCCCGTTGGCAGGCCAAGCGCCTGGGGCTACCCCCAGAGCAGGCCCGGAGCTTTGGCAGCTACCGCGCCTTCTTCGCCCGTACCCGCACTGCCCAAAGCGTAGACCTCACCCCAGGCCGGCTTATCAGCCCCTGTGACGGCTACCTCAGCGCCTATCCCATCCAGGCGGACAGCAGCTTTGCCATCAAGGGCTCCCACTACCGGCTGGCGGACCTCCTCCAAGACGAAGCCCTAGGCAAACGTTTCCACGGCGGTGATTGCCTGATCTTCCGCCTGTGCCCCACCCACTACCATCACTACCACTACATTGACGACGCCTATCAGGGAACCCATCATTTCATCCCTGGCATACTCCACAGCGTCCAGCCCATCGCCTGCGAGACCTATCCGGTCTATGTCCTCAACCGCCGCTGTTGGAGCCTACTCACCACCGATCACTTCGGGCCGGTGGTGCAGGTGGAGATAGGGGCCCTGGTGGTGGGAGGCATCCACAATGCGTGTCAAAACTGCCGCGTCCGCAAGGGCACGGAGAAGGGACACTTCCAGTTGGCAGGCTCCACCATTGTCCTCCTTCTGCAAAAAGGCCAGGTCCGCCTGCGGCCGGAACTGTTGGCCCAGCTAGAGCAGGGCCGAGAGGTCCCGGTGGAACTAGGGATGTATATTGGGGACGCCCTTTTATAGATACAAACAGAGGTGGATCAACCTTGGATGGTTGATCCACCTCTATAATGTATCGATCACTTCTGGCACAGCTCCCGATAAAAGGCCACCGCCTGGTCCATATCCGCCTGGTTGGGCCGTCCCTTGGCAATGCCACCCACCAGCTTGAAGGGGCCGAAGGTATCATAGCCCCGGCAGCCAAAGTGTCCCAAGACCTGAGCGCCCCTCTCCTTGGCAATCTTCTCTGCCTCCTGGATGTACTTTTTACGGTCCATCCCGCAAGTGTAGAGGAAGAACAGCTTCTTCCCCTGAAGGGGCGCTTGCGCCGCCCATTGCAGAACCGCCTTGCTTAAGCTCCCATAATAGATGCCAGAGGCCAGGCCAATCCCCTCATAGCTAGAGAGGTCAACCCCCTGGGCTTCCCCCACAGGCAACAGCGTCACATCATGTTGCGCGGCGATGGCGTCCAGGAGCTTCTTGGTGTTGCCGTGGTGGGATGAATGGTAAACGATTAGGGTCCTCATGGTCCTCCTCCCTTCTATTGCTCAGAAAAGTATAAGAAAGCCCTTGAACCATTAAGATTCAAGGGCTCCTTGGTACGGTAGGAGGGACTCGAACCCCCGACCTACTGGTTCGTAGCCAGTCACTCTATCCAACTGAGCTACTACCGCATGTCGTTCTTGACGACTTTCTTATAATACCACATCTCAAAAGAAAATGCAAGCATTATTTTCCCTTTTCCTGCCCTGATTTTGCATTTTTTTGCAAAACCAGGGCAGGTATTGGGGAAAGGGTCCGATTTCAGCGGTTCCCTTTTATCCGAAGAAAGAGGTGATCTGGGTATACAGCACCAGGATCATGACGGCGGGCACTACAACGCAGAAGCAGAACCTAAAGTACTTCGCTCCCTTGAACTTGTGGCCGCTCTCCTCGCACTCGTTCTTTACCAGGTTAGGCAGGGCCCAGCCCAGGATCAAGCTCATGATCAGTGCGCCCAGGGGCATGAGGATACCCTCGGTGATCATGTCGTAGAAGTCCAGCCAGCAGTCGTTCCACATGGCATAGCCCTCACTCTTTGGCGTCAGGCCCATGAGCTCATAGGGTGCCTTGATGGCAGCACCGCCGCCGCCCAGGGCATCCAGGGCCACGGGGATGGCAATGATGAAAATCAGCACCACAAAGATGGCAGTCACCGACCGGCGCTTGGGCTCCTTCCCCTTGTCCAACTGCTTGTCCACGATAAACGCAGTACAAACCTCCAACAGGGCGATGGAAGAGGTGATGGCAGCGATGAACACCAGGAAATAGAACAGGAAGCCGATGACGTTACCGGCCATACCGCCCATGCCGTCTAAGAACACCTTCTGCATGGAGGCAAAGAGCAGGCCAGGGCCCTGGGCGTAATCCACGCCGAAAGCCGCGCAGGCCGGGAGGATCATCATACCTGCCAGCAGGGCGAACACAGTGTCCGCCACGGGGACGATCACGGCGTTGCGCTGAAGGCTGCGGTCCTTGCTCAGGTAGGAGCCAAAGGTGATGTTGATGCCCATGCCCACAGACAGGGAGAAGAACATCTGCCCCGAAGCGGTCTTGAGCACCTCAAAGAAGTCGCTGCGGGAAGAGAATACCTCCGCATTGGGCTTGAACATGAAAGCGTAGCCTTCCTTTGCCCCGGGCTGGATCGCCACAAAGACGATGATGACCACCAGGATCACCGCCAAGGCTGGCATAACGGCCTTGCTGAAGCGCTCAATGCCGCCCTTGATGCCCCCCATGACAATGAACATGGTGATGGCCAGGAAAATGGCCAGGAACAGCAGCATGCTGGAACTATCATAGAGCAGCCAGCCAAAGAACGAGCTGCCCTGTCCGGCGAAACCATCCATCCCGACAATCTGCACCAGGAAGCCCAGGCAATACCGCAGGACCATACCGCCCAGCAGGCAGTAAAAGGCCAGGATCAGGAAGGGGGAAATGACGGCCATCCACCCCACAAAGCTATACTTTTTCGCCAGAGCGGCATACGCGCCGCCGGCCCCGTGGCCGGTGTGACGGCCCAAGGCGAACTCGCCCAGTATCAGGACGATGCCCACCAGCACCACCAGCACCAGATAAATGGCAAGGAAGGCGAAGCCGCCGCTCTTGCCCATTTTGTAAGGGAACGCCCAGAGGTTCCCCAAGCCGATGGCTGAGCCCACTGAGGCCAGGAGAAAGCCGAGGTTGCTCCCCCACTGTCCACGCTTGTTAACTTCCATTGTTTCTCTCACTCTCCTAAATCAGTGTAGTGCCTCTTACTTTACAGGAAAATCAGAGAGAAAACAAGAGAAAAGACAAAAATGCTCGTAAATGGAAAAAAATGTCCACTTTTTTGTCGGTACTCAGCAGAAGCCAACAAAAAGTCAAGGGAATTTTTCCTGTTTTTGGCGTTCCATTGGAGGATAAGCCACCACTTCTTCCAAAAATGGCGGAGTTTCCTCCTCCTCTTTCTTTATTTCCGCTTGCACTGCGGCTTTGTTCCTGTGTCTCCTTCAACCGTTGGACGGCCTCTTCCTTTGTTGCCACGAAGAAAAAGTCTTTACCGTGGTTGGGATTCATAGATAAAATCCTACAGGGGTTTGCTGGTGTAGTGGGAATAGTCCCCCCATATGGCAGCTTTCACCTGATAGTTGATGGATTTCTGTAAAATCTCTCCGGCCATACCACTACTGAGGATAAAAAACTCCCCCGCGATGACAGCAATGTCCATACCATTTTCTTGTATCTGTTCTATGCTCATACTTGTCCTCCTTATCGTCTAGACCGCCCATGATTCCAATGCCGGCACAAGGGCGGTTCCTGCAAAACCAATGTACATTGCGGCAAGACTATGCTATAATGTGGACAAATGATTGAGGCGCTTGCCCTTGGCGGGCAACGGGAAAGGAGCGGTCTATATGATGAATGGCAATCTAGCCTATCAGGCACAACAGCGGGAGGAGCTAATCGGCGGGAAGTTTATCGCCATGTCACCAGCCACCCCACGGCACAACTTTATTGCCGGCAACATCTTCAACCTTTTCAAGAATTATCTAAAAGGAAAGCCATGCGTTCCTTTCCATGACGGCACAGAGGTCCGTTTGGGAAAACAGGACAGGTTCATCCCCGACTTCATGGTGGTCTGTGACCGGGATAAGATCAAGTCCCAGTATATACAGGGAAACCCTGACCTGGTGGTGGAAGTCCTCTCCCCCAGCACCGCGAAAAATGACAGATGGTACAAGAAAAATGCCTACGAGGCCAACGGCGTACCGGAGTATTGGTTGGTAGACCCCGCCGGAAAGTCCATTGAAGTCTATCTCCTGGCAGACGGCCAGTATCGCTTGGAAAATATCTATTACTTCTACACAGAAGAGGAAATCGCAGAGATGGACGAAGAGGAAAAAGCCGCGCTGGTCACGTCTTTCCACTGCCACCTCTACGACGACCTGGACATTTCCCTGGCAGATATTTTTGAAGATTTGTTCTGACTGTAAAGAAAAGAGGACACAGCTATGCCCATCATCTATCTGGACCACGCCGCCACTACCCCCGTCCTCCCCGCCGCCGCCCAGGCCGCCCTGGCAGCTATGACCCAGGACTTTGGCAACCCCTCCTCCCTCCACTCCCTGGGTACCGCTGCCGCCAAAGCTGTGGCGGCGCAGCGGGAAGCGGTGGCCTCCGCCCTGGGATGCCGGGGGGAGGAATTGTATTTTACCTCCTGCGGCACCGAGGGGGACAACTGGGCGGTGGCCCTGGCGGTCCATTTGGGACGGCACAAGGGGAAACACATCATCACCACTGCCATTGAACACGCCGCTGTTCTAGAGCCCTGCCGGGCCTTAGAGCGGGAGGGCTACCAGGTGACCTATCTGCGGCCCGATGCCCAAGGGCGCATCCCCCTGGCGGACTTGGAAGCCGCTCTGCGGCCGGACACGGTGCTGGTATCCATGATGCTGGTG
This sequence comes from Evtepia sp., assembly GCF_056797215.1. NCBI lineage: Bacteria > Bacillati > Bacillota > Clostridia > Eubacteriales > Evtepia > Evtepia sp. The sequence goes on along the minus strand of NZ_JBQILM010000024.1, from coordinate 19,888 downwards.
AACAACGAGACCGGAGCCATCCAGCCTGTGGCAGAGGCCGCGGCGCTGCTCCGGCAGAAGAAGTCCCCCGCCCTGCTCCACACCGACGCTGTCCAGGGCTTCTTAAAAATCCCCTTTACCCCCAAGGCCCTGGGGGCAGATCTGCTCACCCTCAGCGGCCACAAGGTGGGGGCCCCAAAAGGCATCGGGGCCCTGTACATCCGCGCCGGGCTGCAAGTCCAACCCCTGCTTCGGGGAGGCGGACAGGAGCGGGGGCTGCGCTCCGGCACAGAGGCCACCGCCCAGATCGCCGCGTTTGCCCGGGCTGCCCAGGAGGGGGCGGAGAAGCTGGCAGACCACCAGGCCTACGTCCAAAGCCTGAAGGACTACGCTTTGGAGACTCTACCCCAGGCCGTGCCAGGGCTGGTGGTGGTAGCCCCAGGGGACGCCCCCCACATCTGCGCCGTCTCCCTCCCCGGCTATCCCAGCCAGGTGGTGGTACGTTACCTCAGCGACAAGGGCATCTGCCTCTCCTCCGGCTCCGCCTGCCACAAGGGGAAAGCCAGCCACGTCTATGCCGCTATGAAGCTCTCCAAAGCCGTCCGGGACGGCATTCTCCGCCTCTCCTTCGCCCCCTCCAACACCAAGGCCGAGGTGGACACCCTGGCTCAAGCCCTGGGACAGGCCACCCGGGAATTGGTGTCCATGGGGCGATAATTGAACAATACAATACAAAAGCGGTGGGCAGAACCATAAGCTGCCCACCGCTTTTGTATTGTAACAGGGAATCACAGGGCTGTCCCCTGCTTTGGCACAAACAGGCGGCCCAAGTCTGCCCCCTCATGGGCCAGCAGCTGCCTCTTCTTCTCAATCCCACCGGCGTAGCCCGTTAAGCTCCCATTGCTCCCCACCACCCGGTGGCAGGGGATGATGATAGAAATGGGGTTATGCCCCACGGCACCACCGACGGCCTGGCTGGACATAGGCCCGCCCTGCTGCTCCGCCAGCTGGTTCGCAAGGCCGCCATAGCTTCGCACCTGGCCGTAAGGGACCTCACACAGGAGAGTCCAAACCGCCTGGCGGAAGGGCGTGCCCACCGGGGCCAGGGGCAGTTCATGGGGTGTGGGCCGTTCCCCCGCAAAGTAGCGGTCCAACCAGGCGTTTGTCTGGGCAAAGATCGCCAAGTCCCCTCTTGGGTACAGCTCCCCCAGGGCACCGCCAAAATACTTTTGCCCCTCCATCCACAGCCCAAGCAGGTTTTCTCCATCGCTGGCCAGGGTGAGTTCCCCCACCGGGGCGCGATAGGTCGTTGCATAATACACGGCACTCCCTCCTCTGGCCTTTCATCCACCGGCCACACTTCGACATTCCTTTCTCCCGTCATTATAGAGCCATCACTCTGGAATGTCAAAAGCATTCTTGGGCTTTGCCCCATCCACCGGCCTCAAAAAGCGGCAGTTTTCCCTTCGACGCAGCTTTACTTTTTCCGGTAAATCATGTATAATAATTTGCATTTGCGCGAAGAACAAAAAAATACTTTGGGCAGCGAGGGAACATGACATGGAAAAACCTGTGATCATATCAATTCGTGGGGTACAAAGCCCCTTCCCCGGCCATGAGGACGTGATGGAACTGGTCACCCAGGGAACCCTCAGCGACACCGAGGACGAGGGCATCGCCTTGACCTATGAGGAAAGCGAGCTCACCGGCCTAGAGGGCACCACCACCACATTCCGCATCCTAAAGGACCGCATCACCCTCCTGCGGGAGGGCACCTTAAACTCCGAGATGATCTTCCAGGAGGGGCGGCGGCACATCTCCCTATACCAAACCCCCTTCGGGGGCTTCTCCCTGGGGGTGCGGACCCACTCAGCCAAGGCGGAGATGAGCCCCGCCGGGGGCGACCTGGAAATCCACTACGCCCTGGACATAGAGAACGAACACGTAGGCGAGAACGCCTTTCTGATCCACGTGGCGGAGCCCAACGCCGCCCTGGACCAGCCAACGACATAAGAAAACGAGGAAGGACACCATGGCGAATTTGATTCAATACGCGAAAGACCAGATCAGGGCCCTCACCGAGGGGGCCTGGGCCGCGGCAGCTGCGGCGGGGGCCCTGCCGGAGGGCGTAAGCCTGAAAGGTGCGGTGGAAATCCCCAAGGACCCGCAAAACGGCGATTACGCCTCCTCCTATGCCATGGCCACCGCCAAGGCGGCCAAGCGCAACCCCCGGGAGCTGGCCCAGGCCCTGGCGGACCACATGGATTTAACAGGCACCATCTTTTCCAGCGTGGAGCTGGCAGGCCCCGGCTTTATGAACTTCCGCCTGGGCCCCAAGTGGTATGGGGACGTGCTGGCAGAAATTGAGGCCGAGGGTCCCAGCTACGGTCAGAACCAGGAAGGGCAGGGGCGGAAGGTCATGGTGGAGTTTGTCTCCGCCAACCCCACCGGCCCCATGCACATGGGCAACGCCCGGGGGGGCGTGCTGGGGGACACCCTGGCCAATGTCCTCCAACGGGACGGCTACAGCGCCTGGAAGGAATTTTACGTCAACGACGCCGGGAACCAGATCAACAAGTTTGCCCTCTCCCTTCAGGCCCGCTACTTACAGTGCATTCTGGGCGAGGACCAGGTCCCCTTCCCGGAGGATGGATACCAGGGGGCAGACATCCGGGAACTGGCCAAGGCTTTTTATGACGCCCACGGGGACAGCTTCCAGGACAAGCCGGAGGAAGAACGTCTGGAAGCCCTGGCCGCCTTCGGCCTGGAACGGAATATCCCCAAAATGAAAGAGGACCTGCGGCGCTATGGCATTGAGTACGACCAGTGGTTCTTTGAATCCAGCCTCCACGACTCCGGTTATGTGGCGGAGACGGTGGCGCTGCTCACGGAAAAGGGCTGGACCTACGAAAAGGATGGGGCCCTGTGGCTCAACACCACGGAGCTGTTGAAGCAAAAGTTCCTGGCTGAGGGCAAGAGCCAGAAGCAGGTGGACAAGCTGGACTTGAAAGACGACGTCCTGCGCCGGGCCAATGGCTTTTACACCTACTTTGCCGCCGACATCGCCTACCACCGCAACAAGTTTGCCGTCCGGGGCTTTGACCTGGTGGTAAACATCTGGGGGGCAGACCACCACGGCCACGTGGCCCGGCTGCAAGCGGCCCTGGACGGCCTGGGACTGGATGGCTCCCACCGCCTGGTGATCGTCCTGATGCAGTTAGTAAATCTGCTCCAAGACGGCCAGCCGGTACGGATGTCCAAGCGCTCTGGCAAGGCCATTGCCCTCCACGACCTGCTGGACGAGGTGAGCGTGGACGCCGCCCGCTACTTCTTCAACGCCCGGGCCGCCACCACCCCTGTGGACTTCGACCTGGGTCTGGCCGTCCGGGAGGACAGTGAGAACCCGGTGTACTATGTCCAGTACGCCCACGCCCGGATTTGCACCCTGGTGGAGCGTTTGGAGGCCGAGGGGCATCCCGTCCCTGCTGCCGCCACTGTGCGGGGGGACCTGCTGGCCACCGGGGAGGAGAAGAACCTCATCCGCACCCTGGCCCGTTTCCCGGAGGAAATCCACGGGGCCGCGCGGGACTTCGACCCCTCCCGGATCAACCGCTATCTCACCGAGCTGGCGGGGGAGTTCCACCGCTTCTACAGCGCCTGCCGCATCAAGGGCGAGGAAGCGGAGCTGCTCAACGCCCGGCTGAAATTGGCGGACAGCGTCCGGTCTGTCCTGGCCAACGGCCTGGGTCTGCTGGGTGTCACTGCACCCCGGAAAATGTAAGGGATCCCACGGGGCAGGCTGGCACAGCGCTGGCCTGCCCCGTCTAAAATAAGGAGGACTATTCCATGGCAGAAAAACAGAAGAAACGCTTTGAACGCCTCTACATCCAAGGCGGTTTCGCAGAGACGACAGAAATCTGGCAGGACCGGGAGACCGGGGTAAACTACCTCTACCACGCCGCCGGCAACACCGGTGGCCTCACCCCCCTGCTGGACCGGGAAGGGAAGCCGGTGGTCACCCTGGTAGAAAACAAATAAGTGGGGCTTACCCTGCATCAGGAAACAAAGAAGCGCAAACACAAGGGCTACTGAACGCGGCCCTCACACTGCTTTCTACAAAACACAACAAGGCCATGGCTGTCAACAAGCAGCCATGGCCTTGTGTTTTGTACACTTCCCGTGGGAGGGATGCTGTTGTCACAGATTGGCGAACACATCCATTTGCTTTCGCAGTTCTCCAACGATCTCCTGGTTGGTATCCATACGTCCGGTGATTCCCTCAATGTCCTCCACCAGGACACGGGTACTGCCAGCGGCCCCAGTAATCCCAGACGCCGCCCCGTCAATGGAGCTGGAAATGCTGGAAATGGAGGCGGCGATCTGGTCCATGGCGGTGGTGAGCCGCTCCGCCCGCTGGTTGAACGCCTCCATCGCCCGGCCGATATAGTCCGAGTCCTCCCGGTACTGGCGTCCGGCCTGGACAGAGCGCTCCAACTGATCCATGGTGGCCTGGCTTAGATAGTCGGCCAGCTCCCGGGCACTGCTGGACAGGTACTCCACCGCGCCCATGACCATCCCGCTGACCTCCTGGATGTGCTTGGCGGTCTCCGCGCAGGACCCGGCTAGCTGGTGGACCTCCTGGGCCACCACAGAGAAGCCGGCCCCCGCTGCCCCAGCCCGGGCAGCTTCGATGGAGGCGTTGACGGCAATCAGGCTGGTGGAGGAGGAAATGCTCAGGATATCCTTGGTCAGGCTCCCAATCTGCTCCACGCTCTGGCTCTTCTGAATGGCCTGGTCCAGCATTGCCATGATATCCGCCGTTTTGGCACGGACCATCTCCGTCTCCCTGTGGGCGGCGCGTTCCATCTCCTCCGCCCGTTCCCGCATTTGCGCAGAGTAGGCCGTGATGGCGGCGCACTCCTCCGCCATGTCCTGGGTATCCCCTTGGGTCCCTGTGGCGCTGGACGTAATGGCGGCGGCACTGCCGGCGATTTCCTTCAACGCGTCAGAGAGCTGCTGGGTCAGGCCGGAAAGGTTACGGACACTCCCGTTGGAGGTCTGGACCCGCTGCCGCACCTCCCCTACCACGCCGCTGATACGTTCGGAGCTGTTCTGAAGGGTGCCCATGGTGTCCTTGATGGGGGTCAGGACATATTGCTGGATAATCCGCAGGGCAGCCAGCACCAGGAACACCCCCAAGGCCAGGGTGACGACGCTGGTAATCAGGGAGACGGTGTAGACCAAGGCGAGCTTCCCCCGGGCCGCCTCCGCCTGGACACTGACGGCGTCGGTGAGGGCATCCAGTTCCCCTTCCGCCGCCCCGCCCCAGCGGGCCACGTCCCCATTGGCGATGGCGTAGGCCTCCTGGGTTTTGCTGTCGGCGCTGGCACTCACCAGGCGGACCAGGGCATGCTTAAACTCCTCATACTCCTGCAAGAGGGATTGATAGGTCTCCATATCCTCCTGGGAGACAAAGCCCTCGTAGTCGGCCAGCTTCCCTTCCAAGGCCTCTTCTTCCGCCTTGATCTCCTGCACCAGGCGGATCATGGTGTCGTGGTCTGCCGCGATGATGTGGGACAGGGACAGGCGGTGAATTTCCATGACAGATTGCCGGATCTCCGCCAGGCGTTCCTCGCTGACCATACAGGTATCCACAATGGTCCCCGCGTTGGCATGGACGTTGTTGATGCTGAACACCGCCAGAACATTGGACAGCAGAGTAATCAACCCCAACAGGACCACGGGCAAAATCAAGCGCTGTTGTAATGTCAATTTGCCTTTCATAGGCGTTTCCTCTCAATCAATCTAGTTTGTGCTACCGCTCGCTCACACCCTGGACCAAGCGGTCCAGCTGGGCTTGGAGGGAGGTGCCAGAGGGGTTCCCCCGGGCCATACTGTCAGAAAAGGCCGCCACAGGGTCCCAGAACTTTCCGCCCACCCGTTGGAGCTGGGAATAATTGGACTGCTCCAACAGGGCCGCGATGGCCTGAGAGGACTGGACCTCCGGGGAGTTGGCGGCATTGATATTGGCGGGGCCCTGGCCCCGCATGGTAAAGCGAAGCCGCTGGTTCTCCTCGTTGGTGATCCACTCCGCCAGCCGCGCCGCCCACTCCGGCTGTTGGGAATAGGCGTTCACGCCGATGAGCTTGCAGCCAGAAAAGGACGCCATCTGCACCTGTTCCCCGGCACAGGTAAACGTGGGCAGCTTCGCCGCCCCCAGATTATCCCCCCAAGCCGCTTCCATGTCCACCGCGTTCCACACCCCGCTGATCCCGGCAATCACGGTGCCGGACTGTACCCCTTGGACAAACTCATCGTCTGGCCGGTTGAGAAAGGCAGGGCTGGCCGCAATATTCAACATGGCCTGGGCCACATCCACGCCCCGGATGGGGTTGCTGGTGCTGTTCCAAGTGCAATAGTTGGTCAAGCCGTCCTCGTTGAGGCCCACCTCCAAGCCGGTGTTGCCAAAGAACGTGTAGACATACCACGCAGAGGACCAATCCATAGACACCTTCTTTTGTGCCTGCGCCGCCACCGCCAGGATGCGTTCCAAGCTCTGCACATCCTCCTGGGTAAAGTAGGCCTTGTTATAATACAGGAAATACCCGTTGTCCGCTGTCAGTGGGTAGGCATAGAGGGTATCCCCCACACTTGCGGCCTCCACTGCGGCAGGCAGGGCGTCGTTCCGGACCGACGTCTCCTCCGGAAGGGGATCCAGCCCCCCAGCGGCGGCCAAAGCAGCCACCTGGTCGTCGGCAAAGGCGAACACATCCGCCCCCGCCTCCAAGTCAGCCAGCAGCGCATCCTTGCAGTTGGATTCACTCTGGGGCTGATAGGTAATCTGGAAGTTGGCCTGGTCCGCGTACTGGGTTTGGAAGGAGGCAAAAATCGCTTGGAGCAGTGCCTCGTCCTCCTCGGCCCCCCATACGGTCAGGGCAATGGGTTCCCCCCTGTATCCTGATCCCTAGCGGAAGCGTCGCAAGCGGTCAGCAGCACCAGAAAACAGGCGGTTATCATTAGTAAAAGCTGTCTCATCATCACCTATCAAGCCTCCTGTCAATTACTGCAATATTATAGCATTTGAGCTGTTGGATTTCAACCAAGTGTCCCCAAAAACTTGCCGGCAGAGGGGGCATTTGATACAAAAGACAGAACCGGTGGAGCCTCCACCGGTTCTGTCTTTCCAGCGATTCCTTTGATTCCTTTTGACCTCTCAGGCCTTGTAGCGCTTCCCCGTCAGGGCGGTGGGGTCAATGCGGAGCACGGCGGTCTTGTCGATCTGCTTTTCGATCATCCGAAAGCCCACCTCCTCAAAGCCCGGGTGCTTCTGGGTCACGAAGGCCTCCAAGGCCGCCCGCTTCTCGGCCTGGTCCTCTACGAACACCACGTCCCCGGTCATAACCACGCTCTCAAAAGAGGCGGTGATCTTGCTGGGGACAATCTCCGAGGAGATGATGGCGGAGAAGCAGCACTTCTTGCTCTTTTCCAAGCACTCTATCTTATAACCATAGGGCGCGGAGTGGATGTAGAGCGTATCCTCCACCATGATGTAGTTTACCGGGGTGGCGTAGGGGTAGCCATCGTCGCCGTTGACGGACAGAGTGCCGTGGTCCCCCTTCTTCAACAGGGCCAAGGTGTCCTCCTGGGAGAGCTGGCGCTCCACCTTATTCATCTTATGTACCATTGGGTCGTCCTCCTTCTCACTGGTCTATAACAGCAGGATAGCAGAAAATCTCAAATTTTTCTGTTGCAGTTGCATCAAATCGAAAAATATTTTATACTGGTTCTTGTCTATATAAGAAAGGGGAATGGGGATGAATACAGAAGAATTGGTGGCCCTGTGCCCATTGTTTCGCGGCATCCTGCCTGAGGAGCTCCACGCCCTGCTCCACTGCCTCAGTGCCCAGGAGCTGTCTCCCCCCAAAGGCGGCTTTATCCTGGCCAGTCCTGGCACCCAACCTCTCATCGGGGTGGTGTTGGAGGGCTCCGTGCAGATGATTTCTGAGGACTCCTTTGGCAAACGCTCCCTCATCATGGTCCTCTCCAAGGGGAGCATCTTTGGGGAGAGCTATTCCTGCATGAAAGCCCGCAACCGCAGCATTGCCTACCAGGCCAACGAGGCCAGCCGCATCCTAATTTTGGATTATGGCCGCATCCTCCACGCCTGCAAGCTGGTGTGCCGCTTCCACCACCGGATGATTGAGAATATGGTGGAGCTCATCGCCCTGAAAAACCTGGAATTGGTGGAAAAGTTAGAGGTGATCTCCTGCGCCACCATCCGGGAAAAGCTCCTCACCTACCTAGGGCGGGAGGCCCAGCGGGCAGGGGGGAATCAGTTTACCATCCCCATGAGCCGCACTGCCCTGGCCGAATACCTCTGTGTGGATCGCTCCGCCATGACCCGGGAGTTGGCCCACATGCGGGAGGAGGGGCTGCTGCACTTCGACAAGCGACAGTTCGTCCTGCTCCAATCATTTCACCCCCCATTCCCCTGTACAAAACAGAAAAGGAGGACCCTCACATGAAAAAGCGACGCTACCCCGCCGCCCTATTGGCCTGTACCCTCCTACTGGGCCTGTGCGCCTGCGGCAGCCAAACAAGCGCTAACGCGGACAAATCCACCGACTTCGCCATCCGGGAAGCCGCCTATCCCCAGATGATCCCCTATCCTCAGGAGGAGGACTTTTACAAGGACGGTACCTTTGATGACACAGGTTACAGTGAAGCCTACGACAGTTGGTGGAACAACCAACGGACCCGGCAGAAGCATCTGGATGGCTACGCCAACGGCCTGGATGAATTCTTCCCCGCCAGCATCCGTACCTTCCTCTCTGGCACCGGGGCGGAGAACCGGGTCTACTCCCCCCTGAACGTCTATATGGCCCTGGCCATGCTAGCGGAACTCACCGACGGGACCAGCCGCGCCCAAATCCTAGACTGTCTGGGGGCAGAGGATATCACCGCCCTGCGCCAGCAGGCCACCGCCCTGTGGGACGCCAACTACTGTGACGACGGCCATCTCACCAGCATCCTTGCCAGCTCCCTCTGGCTGAACCAAGACATCCCCTTTGTGCAGGAGACCATGGAGCGCCTGGCAAAGGTCTACTACGCCTCCTCCTTCCAGGGGCCCATGGGGGAGGCCAGCTTCAACAAGGCCCTGCAAACGTGGATCAATCAGCAGACAGGGGGCTTGTTGGAAGAACAGGCAGCGGGGTTGGAGATGGACCCGAACACCGTCCTGGCCTTGGCCACCACCGTGTACTTCCAAGGCCGCTGGTACAACGAGTTCTCCCCCTCTGCCACTGCCCCTGGGGTGTTCCACGCCCAAAGCGGAGACCTAGACTGCGATTTCATGCACAAGAGTGATTTTAGCGCCCTCTTTACCGGCTCCCACTTCTCCGCTATAGACCAGAGCATTGACGGCAGCGGGGCAATGTGGCTGATCCTACCGGAGGAGGGGAGCAGTCCTGACGCGTTGCTCCAAGACGAGGAGCTGTACCGTTTCCTGAACGCCGGATACGACTGGGAGCAGCGGGAACCCTTCCGCATCAACCTGTCCCTGCCTAAGTTCGATGTATCCTCCGCCCTGGACCTGAACGACGGCCTGAAAGCCCTGGGGGTTACCAACGTATTCGACGATACCCTGGCGGACTTCTCCCCCACCACCACAGAAGGCCCCCTGTTCCTCTCCAAGGCGGAACACGCCGCCCGGGTCACCATCGACGAGGAGGGCTGCACTGCCGCCGCCTACACGGTGATGACGGCGGACGCCACAGGGGCCTTGATGGAGGAACAGGAGATCGACTTCATCCTGGACCGCCCCTTCCTCCTCGCCATCACCAGCCAGGACGGCCTGCCCTTGTTCGTAGGGGTGGTCAACCAACCCACGGCGTGAATACCCCAACACAGCGAAAAAGCCCCCCGGACTTCATGAGAAGTCCGGGGGGTTACTTTGTGTGTTACGCTTTTCTCAACCGCTTACAGCAGGTGGAAGGCCAGGATCAGGCCAGAGAACACGATGGAAACGGTGGAGCACAGCTTGATGAGGATGTTCAGGGAAGGGCCGGAGGTGTCCTTGAAGGGGTCGCCTACGGTGTCGCCCACAACGGCAGCCTTGTGCTGATCAGAGCCCTTGCCGCCGTGGTTGCCCCGCTCGATATACTTCTTGGCGTTGTCCCAAGCGCCGCCGGCGTTGGACATGAACACAGCCATGGCGAAGCCGGAGACGGACACGCCGCCCAGCAGGCCCACAACGCCTGTGGGGCCCAGGATCAGGCCGGTGATGATGGGCACGACGATGGCCAGCAGTGCCGGGGCAACCATCTCATGGAGGGCGCCCTTGGTGCACAGAGCCACGCACTTGCCATACTCAGGGTCCGTGGTGCCTTCCATGATACCCTTGATCTCACGGAACTGGCGGCGGACCTCCACCACGATGGACTGGGCAGCGGTCTGCACAGAGCGCATGGTCATGGCGGAGAACACGAAGGTCAGCATTGCGCCGATGAACAGGCCAACCAGCACGGTGGGGCTGGTGAGGGTGAAGTTCAGCTCTTCAGGGGTACGGTTCTGGACGATGTTCACGTAGGAAACCAGCAGAGCCAGGGCGGTCAGGGACGCGGAGCCGATGGCAAAGCCCTTGCCGGTGGCGGCGGTGGTGTTGCCCAGGGAGTCCAGAGCGTCGGTGCGGTCACGGACCTCTTCGGGGAGGCCGGACATCTCAGCAATGCCGCCGGCGTTGTCGGCCACAGGGCCGTAAGCGTCGGTGGCCAGGGTGATACCCAGGGTGGAGAGCATACCCACAGCGGCGATGCCGATGCCGTAGAGGCCCTGGTTGAAGGTGGCGCTGAAGCCGCCGTTGGGGTCCATGATGGTCACGGTGCCGCCGGCTGCAAAGTAGGAGATGAGGATGGCGGCGGCCACGATGAGGATGGAGGCGATGGTGGACATCAGGCCCAGGGAGATACCACCGATGATGATGGTGGCAGCGCCGGTCTCAGAGGCGGCGGCCAGGGTCTTGGTGGGCTTGTAGTTGTCGGAGGTGAAATACTCGGTGAAGTAGCCGATGGCACAGCCGCCCACCAAGCCGCAGAGGATGGCGATGAAGATGCCGATCCAGCCCTCACCAATGATGAAGTAGGTCAGAGGGGCAGCCACGATGGCGGAGAGCACAGCGGCGGTATAGGTGCCGGTACGCAGGGAGGTCAGCAGGCTCTTCTGGGTGGCGTCCTCCTTGGTCTTGACCAGGAAGGAACCGATGATGGAGCAGAGGATGCCGCACACAGCCAGGGCCATGGGCAGCAGCATCCCCCGCCACTCATATCCGGCGATGGCACCCAGGGAGAAGGTAGCCAGGATGGAGCCAACATAGGACTCGTAGAGGTCCGCGCCCATGCCGGCCACGTCGCCCACGTTGTCGCCCACGTTGTCGGCGATGGTGGCGGGGTTCCGGGGGTCGTCCTCGGGGATACCGGCTTCCACCTTACCCACCAGGTCCGCGCCCACGTCGGCGGCCTTGGTGTAGATACCGCCGCCCACACGGGCAAACAGGGCCATGAAGGAGGCGCCAATGCCGTTCATAACGATGATGTTGCCCAGCTCCACGGGGTCATTGATCCCGGCGGCAAAGCGCAGGATGGTGAACCAGATGGTGATATCCAGCATACCCAGGCCAACCACGGTGAAGCCCATGACGGAGCCGGAGGAGAAAGCCACCCGCAGGCCGCGGTTCAGGCCTTCGGAGGCGGCCTGGGCAGTCCGGGCGTTGGAGTTGGTGGCGATCTTCATGCCGATGAGGCCGGCCAACATGGACCAGATACCACCGGTGAGGAAGGCGAAGGGGGTGAAGCGGGAGAGCATTTCCCCGCCGCTGGCAAAGGCGATCACCAGGAGGATCACAAAGACCACCAGGAACACCTTGGCCACTGTCACATACTGATGCTTCAGATACGCATTGGCCCCCTCGCGGATGGACTGGGCGATCTTCTGCATCTCAGGACTGCCCTCAGAGTAGGACATGACCTTGTTTCGTTGGATCATGGCAAACAGCAGCGCCAGAACTGCGCCGATGAAGCCTATCCACAGATACTTTTCCACAGATACTACACTCCTTTTCTTTTCTTAACTCGACGCCTGTGCTGCCAAGGGCAAGAGAATTCCACAGACGCCCCGGCGCCATCTGTTGAAAGCTGGCACCGATACGTTTAACACACCAATTTTAGCATAAGAGGTGGGATTTGCAAGCCTATCCCGGCCTTTTTCTCCCAATTCCAGGATTTTTCACAAATTCTACAAAAACCACAAAAAACCCGGGGAACCTTTCGCCGAAAAAAGCAGGGTGACGGGGACGCCCCAAGCTCCTTTCCCCTCAAGTCCGCCGCCAAGTGGCCGGATGCAGGAGAATAAGGATGGGGAATATCTCCAAACGGCCCACCAGCATGGCCAGGGTCAGCACCAGCTTGCTCAGGGTGGAAAACGCGGCAAAGTTCCCTGCTGGGCCCACCATTTCCAGACCGGGGCCAATGTTGCTCAGGCAGGCCAGGGAGGCGGAAACGGTGGTGGTGGGTGAGAAGCCATCCAGGCTCACCACCAGGCAGGTCCCCCCCAGGGTGAGGAAGAAGAGGGTGACGAAGGCCGAGAGGGTAGACAGGGTATCCTCGTCCACCGCCTTGCCATCCAGCTTCACCACCTTCACCGCCCTTGGATGGAGCACCCGGCTCAGGCTCCGCCAGGCGCAGCGCACCAGCAGCAGCACCCGGGAGCATTTCAGCCCTCCGGCGGTGCTCCCGGCGCAGCCCCCCACGAACATAACCAACACCAGTACAATCCGGGCCAAGGTGGGCCAGAGGTCGTAGTTGGCCGTGGCAAAGCCGGAGGTGGAGATGATGGAGCTCACCTGAAAGAGGCTGTCCAGAAAGGCCCGCCCAGCGCTGTCATAGCTGGGCAGCACCGCCAGGAACACCAGGAGCGTTGCCACCGCCACCACGCCCAGAAAGCAGCGCAGCTCATCACTGCCCAGCACCTGCCGCCCCCGGCCGGTGAGGATCAGGAAGAACACGGCAAAGTTCAGGGAGCACAGGAGCATAAACACAATGACGATGATCTCACAGGCCGGCAGGCCGTAGGCGGCCATGCTGGCATTCATCACGGAAAAGCCCCCGGTACACACTGTGGCAAAGGTGGTGGTGGCCGCGTCATACAGGGGCATCCCCGCCAGGAGCAGGGCCCCCAGCTCCGCCAGGGTCATACCGATATAGATTAGATAGAGGATTTTGGAGGACTGGGCCGTCTTGGGCACCAGCTTAGAGGACACAGGGCCTGTGGACTCCGCCTGAACCAACACCTGGGCCCGTCCCCCCACTTTGGGGAGAAACGCCAGGGTGAAAATCAACACCCCCATCCCCCCAATCCAGGAGGAGAAGGAACGCCAGAATAGGATGCCACGGCTGTGGCTCTCAATGTCCGTGAGGATGGATGCACCGGTGGTGGTCACGGCGGAGACGATTTCAAAAAGGCAGTCCACAAAGCTGCCAAACTCCCCGGAAAACCAGAAAGGCAGGGCCCCAAAGAGGCTCAGGGTGATCCAGATCAGCCCCACCACCACGAAGCCCTCCCGCTGGAAGAAATCCTCCCGGCACCGCAGGCGCACCAAAGCCAGCCCCAGACCCACCAGGAGGCCAATGGTATAGAGGAAGGGCCGGGGGTCCTCTCCATAGAGAACGCACACCACCAGGGGGAGCAGCAGGCACAAAGCCTCCACGTGGAGGGTCCTGCCCAGGGTGCGCAGCATGAGACGGTAGTTCATAGGCCGCCGCCCTCGAAGATGTCCCGAAAGGTCTGAATCCCCTGGCCGTGGGAAATGACGATCACCCGGTCCCCGGCGGAGAGGACGGTGTTGCCGTCGGGGACCACCACCGCCTCCTCATGAAGCAGGGCAACAATGAGGAAGCCCTTGCGGATGCGCAAATCCTTCAGTGCCACCCCCAGGTTGGGGGTATTCTCTTGGAGGATAAACTCCGCCGCCTCGGCGCGGGCGTCGGCGATGCGGTAGAGGGCCGTCATCACATTGCCGCTCTTGTCCTGGAGGCTCCGGACCAGCCGGAGGATGCGCTCCACGGTGATGAGCTTAGGGGCCACCACGCTGTCCAAGCCTGCGGAGCGGCCGATGGCGGCGTAATTCTCCCGGCTGCACTTGGCTACCACCTTCCGTAAGCCCTGCTGGCGGGCATAGAGGGCAGACACCAGGTTGTCCTCGTCCCGGCCGGTGAGGGCGGCAAAGGCGTCGTTGTTGGTAAAGTGTTCCGAGGCCAAGAGCTCCTGGTCGGTGCCGTCCCCGTGGAGTACCAGCACCTCCGGCAGGCGTTCCGAGAGGCGGCGGCAGGTATCCGCGTTGCTCTCCACAATGGTCACCCGCACCCCCATAGACAGCAGGAGCTTGGCCAGGTAGTGGGCAACCCGCCCCCCGCCCACCAGGAACGCGGAATGGATCCGGGGCAGGTCCCGGCCCAGGCTGCGCAGGTAGGCGGAGAGCTCCTTGGGGGTGCCGGTGATATAGAGCTTGTCCCCCGCCTTGGGGACGAAGGCGCCGTCAGGGATGATGACCTTGTCCCCCCGCTGGGCAGCGCTGAACAACACTGTACGCCGCCCCTCAAAGAGGCTGGCCAGGGGTACCCCTACAATATGGTCACTGTTCTGGACCATCACCCCGATCATCTCTACTTTTCCTCGGAAAAAGGTGTCCACATCCGCGGCGGCGGGAAAACGCAGCAGATGGGAAATCTCTAGGGCAGCGGAGTGTTCTGGATTGATCACCGCGTCGATGTCCAAATCCTGGCGCAGGGAGTCTACGTCCTCGGTATAGGCCACGTCCCGAATCCGGGCGATGGTGTAGCCGGTGCCCATGCGCTTGGCGGCCAGGGCACAGAGCATGTTGACCTCGTCCATGTTGGTGGTGGCCAGGAGCAGGTCCGCTTCCTCCGCCCCGGCCTCCCGGAGGACAGAGGGCGCCGCGCCAGGGCCCTTGATACACATGACGTCCAGGGTATTGCTGGCCCGTTGTATGGCTTTTTCATCGTTGTCTACGATGGTTATGTCGTGCTCCTCCATGGAGAGGTAGTCGGCCAGGGTGGACCCCACCTTGCCAGCACCGACGATGATGATTTTCAAAGGGCATTCGCCTCTCTTTCTTGTTCTACTCCCCTGCCACCAGGGACCGCCGCCACACCCCGGAGCGCTCGTAGATGTACCCCAGGGGCACCGAGGAGGCGGGGGCGATGGCGCAGGCGATGAAGATGCCCACCAGGCCCATGGTATGGTTGAGGATCAGGGCCAGCACCACCCGCACCACAATACAGTTGAGCAGGCTGGACCCCAAGGCGAACATGGTGTTCCCCGCCCCCAGGGGCAGGGCGTTGTAGACCATAAAGCTGGCATAGAAAATCTGTCCCAAAATCTCAATGCGCAGGTTTTGCAGTCCGATTTCCATGGTGACGGCGTCTGGGTGGAAGATGGCCAGGAGTTGGGGGGCTAGGAGCTCCACCAGGAGGATAATCACCGCCGTCACCCCCAGGGACAGGCGCATGGCAATGTGGACCACCCGGCTGGCCCGGTCAAATTTTTTCGCCCCCAAGCACTGGGCAATCATAGTGGTGGCGGCAGTGTACACCGCCACGGTGAACATCAGTGCCACGTCCTTGATTTTGGCACAGATGCCGCTGGCGGCGGAGGCCTCCACCCCATAGTCGTTGATAAGGAAGGTCATAGCCAGCCAGGACAGGCCCACCACCGTCATCTGCACCGCACAGGGCAGGCCCAGCTTGAGCATTTGCACCAGCTTGTCTTTCTTTACAAAGAGCTTGCTCAGGGCCAGGCCGAAGAGCCCCTTCTGCCGGAGCACATATACCAGGCACACCAGGAAGCTCAGCAGCTGGGACAAGGTGGTCGCCAGGGCCGCCCCCATCACCCCCCAGTGGAACTGCCCCATAAAGAGGATGTCCAGGGCGATGTTGCAGGCGGCGGTCACTGCCACGCAGTAAAAGGGCTGCCGGGAGTTCCCCACCGCCCGGAGCATGGAGGACAGGGCATTGTAGCCAAAGATAGGCAGCAGGCCCAGGGCGCAGAGCTGGAGGTACACCGTGGCCTCCTCCAAAGCCGGGGCCTTTAGGCCAATCAAGATGGGGCGGCTGAGGACATAGAGGGCCACAGTCATCACCGCCCCCGCCAAGAGGGCCAGGGTGAACAGGGTCACGTTGGTTTTATGGCGGTTGTCCGTATCTTTCCCCCCATAATACTGGCTCATGAGGATGTTCCCGCCTGTGGTGATGCCCATGATAATCTGGGTGAGCACCACCATCACCTGGCTGGAATTGTTGATGGCGGAAATGCCATTGTCCCCGATGAACCACCCGGCCACAATCAAGTCGGTGATGGAATACGCCGATTGAAGCAGGGAGGACAACATCACCGGGGCAGCATAGATCAGCAGCTTCTTCCAAATGACACCCTCTGTCAGATCCATTTGTTGTCCCATCCTGTGCCCTCCTTTGCCGATATCAGTCCGAACCATTGAATTTCTGCCCATTTTATCACATTACCTACGCCGCTTCAAGATTCCCATTGACAAAATAAAAAAGCGATCCCTCCATTTTCCCCATAAACCGTGCTATGATGGAAAAATTTTTCTCAAACGCTAAGAGAAAACCCATCCCAGCTTGTTTAAGGGATGAACCCGTGAGAAAGGAGGGATCAGTATGGACAGCGGCGCCAGCAACTACCAGCGCTACCTTGCCGGGGATGACGACGCCCTGGTGGCCCTGGTCCGGGACTACAAAGACGGGCTGCTCCTCTTCCTAAACCGCTATGTGCGCAACCTCTCCCTGGCAGAGGAGCTAACAGAGGACACCTTTTTCCGCCTGGTCACCAAACGGCCCCGCTTCTCTCCCCACTACAGCTTCAAGACTTGGCTCTACACCATCGGGCGCAACACCGCCCTGAACCATTTGAAGCGGGCGGGGCGGCATCCGGCCCTCCCCCTGGACTCCCTGGAACTGCTCCGCCGGGAGGAGGAGAGCTTGGAGCTTGGCTACCTCCGGGAAGAGCAAAAGATACAAGTCCACCGGGCCTTGTTCCAGCTCAAGCCGGACTACAGCCAGGTGTTGTACCTGAAATTCTTCGCGGAGCTATCCAACCAGGAGAGTGCCAAGGTGATGGGAAAGAGTAAACGGCAAATTGAAAACCTGCTCTATCAGGCCAAACAGGCCCTGCGGGCAGAACTGGAACAGGAGGGCTTCGACTATGATGGACTATCATGAGATGGCGGCGCGGGTCTTGCAGCGCCGGGACGACTATGTAACCCAGCAGAAGCGGCGGCGGAAACGGGCGCTCCCCGCCCTGGCTGGCCTTTGCCTGGTGGCCCTAGTGGGGGTGGGCATCTGGCAGGCAGACCCCAGCGGCCCAGACAGAGGCGGAACAGACGCCACCATGGATGGCGCCCCCAGCCAGTATAGCAGCCAAAGGGACACCCCGTCCACCCACGTGGAGGAGGTTGACCCGCAAGGGGAAGTGGGGGAACAGGACCCTGCCAGTCTCCCCTCCCACACCCGGGACGTCCCTGCCCAGGAACCCTGCCTGGAAACCCAACGCATCCCCGCCAGCCTGAAAGACCTCTGGGGGGGCATCTACTGGGAGGCAGGACACACGGTGGTCCTGCTCACCCAGGACACGCCGGAGAACCGGGCCCTGGTTCTCCGGGAGCGCCCAGATTTGGACGCGGCTTCGGTGGTGTTCCAGACGGCGGACCACTCCCTGGCCTATTTAACAGAGCTACAAGACCGCATCTCCCAAAGCATGATGGACGGGAAGCTCCCCTTCGTCACCACCGCCTCCCTGATGGAGGCGGAAAATCTCATCCGGGTAACGGTGACCACCAAGGACGAGACAAAGCTGAAACAGCTTCAGGACCTTGACCCCACAGGGACCGCCTTGGATATCCAATCTGCCCAGGCCAGCTATGACCTGGCGTATTGGGAGACGGAATGAACCACACAATGGCCCATAGCGCTCATCCTTGGAGCGCCGCCTGGATGAGCCGGACATTCTTTTGAATCCGCGCATCCTCCGGGGCAAAGGACAGGGCGGTCTCCGCCGCCGCCAGGGCCTGGTCCAACTGGCCCGTGTAGTAATATCCCAGACTGGCCAGGTCCCAGGGGCCCTCCCCCCAGGCAGTG
Source organism: Evtepia sp. (assembly GCF_056797215.1). Lineage (NCBI taxonomy): Bacteria > Bacillati > Bacillota > Clostridia > Eubacteriales > Evtepia > Evtepia sp. Next base: position 1,685 of record NZ_JBQILM010000024.1, on the reverse strand, counting down.
GGCTCGGTGATGTAGGTCCGGGGCCGCTCCTGGATGGCCAGGGCCCGGCCTGTGAGCCACAATACCCCCTGCCAGTCCTCCTTCTGGCGGCAGTGCTCCGCCAAATCCAGCCAGGGCTCCCGGAGATGGGGCGCCTCCCCAATGGCCCGGAACAGCCACTGTTCCGCCTCCTCTTCCCGCTCCAAGGCCAGGCAATCCTTGGCCAGCAGGCGCATGGAGGCACAGCGCTCGTCGGCCCAGGTGGCAGTGGGCAAGGCCAGGTGGCGCTTCAGGGTGGCAATGCTCTCCTGCCAGCGCTGGTAGAAGAAGTATTCCCGGCCCAGGTAGTGGACGTTCCGGTCGTTGTCCGGCTCCTCCGCCACCGCCTGTTCCAGCAGGGGCAGGTATTGGCTCCGGGGCTTGCTGTGGTCGGGGTAGTGCTCCAACGTCACCTCTGGGGCATACACCCGCGCCCCCTCTCCCCCATCAAAGCGCAGCACCTCATGGACAGGCCCCACCCAGCGGCAGCCCTCCCGGCGGTGGATCTTATCCGCCCAAAAGCTGATACCCGGCCGGCCATCGGGGAGAAAGCTCCAAACATAGTGGTAGTGGAGACGGGTCTTGGCCTGACCCCAGGCGGTCTCCACCGCCTCCCGCCAGCCAGGACGGAACACCTCGTCCAGGTCCGTACACACACAGATATCCGCATCCTCTGGCACCAAAGCCAGGGAGCGGTTGCGGGCCTCATCGAAACGCCAGGGGACCACCCGCTCTATCTCCACCCTGGCCCCCAGCTCCCCCAGGCGCTGGGGGGTGCCGTCGTCGGAGCCAGTGTCCAATACGTAAACCCCGTCGGCCTCCCCCATGGACTCCATCCACCGCTGGGCAAACTGCGCCTCATTTTTGCAGATGGCATACACATAGACCTTGTACTTACCCATGCGTCCCCCTCCTTATCGTTCAAGATATGTCATGATGCAGACCGTATCCCTTCGTCAAAAAAGGCTTCGCCTTTTTTGACGCCCTGTAGCTCCCTCCCCCGCCCGAAGGCAGGGGAGGGGATTCTCTCTACGGCCGCGTCAGACTGTCCTCTCAGTCCAGCCGCTTTACCGTCAGCATAGCGTTCACGCCGTTGCCCATCGTCACGGTTTCCGCTGCAATAGAAGTCACCGCCAAGTCCAAAACGTCGTTGGCAGCCAACGTCACAATCGCGTCTCCACTAAAGACATCCACACCCGCAGGGGTCGTCGTCCTCGTGATGGGCGTGCTGGGAATATCCGTGCCATTCTGCCGCACCGACAAGGTCAACTGCCCATTGCTGGCCGGAGAGAGGATGGCGTTGTAGCTGAGCTCATAGGTCCCCGCCTCTGTGACGGTCACACTGTTGGCCGGGGTATTGGTCATGCCGCTCCCCGGCATGGTGGAAGCTAGGGCCACCTGGGTGGGGGTGTTGGCCGCCAGGGTCAGGGTCTGGGGTGCCGCGCTGTACGCCCCGCCATAGGCATTCAAGCCATTGGCAGGTCCAGTGGGGCCTGCGGGGCCAGTGGGGCCCTCCGCGCCTGCCGCACCAGCAGGGCCTGCGGGGCCGGTGGGGCCCTCTGCACCTGCCGCACCGGCAGGGCCTGCGGGGCCAGTGGGGCCCTCCGCGCCTGCCGCACCGGCAGGGCCTGCGGGGCCAGTGGGGCCTTCAGCGCCTGCCGCACCGG
>NZ_JBQILM010000023.1:0-39182 GCF_056797215.1 Evtepia sp. | reverse complement strand
AGCGGCGGCAGTTGGCCCGGACCCGGTCCTCGTCCAGGACATACAGGGGCGCCCCGAACTCCTCTGCCAGCGCCGTGGCGTCCAGGCCCCCAATGGTCAGGTGGCCCTTCTCGTTGACCCCCAGATGTTCATACAGCATGATACTTCCCTCTCTTTTTCTCTCTCGGTGGCGTATGGCTCAGGCAGGCCCCAGCAGGTCGTCCATGTGGTAGAAGCCGGGGGCCTGTTTCACGATGAAATTGGCGGCGGTGAGGGCACCCTCGGCAAAGAGCGCCCGGTCATGGGCCTGGTGTTTTAGGGAGATGGTCTGGTTGTCCGTGGCGAAAATCACCTCGTGCTCCCCCACCACGTTGCCCATGCGCAGGGCGTGGATGCCAATCTCGTTGGGGCCGCGCTTCCCCTGGCCGGAGCGGCCCAGCACCAGCTCCGCCTCTGGCCGCTTCTCCCGCACCGCCTCTGCCAGGAGGAGGGCGGTGCCGCTGGGGGCGTCGGCCTTGCGGTTGTGGTGGGCCTCGATGATCTCCACGTCGCAGCCCCCGAAGATGGCCGCCGCCTGCTTCACCAGCCGGGCCAGCAGGGCCACCCCCACAGACATGTTATAGGACTGGAAAATGGGGATGGTTTTCGCGGCCTCTTCCAGCTGGGCGAATTCCTCCGGGGTGTAGCCGGTGGTGGCCGCCACCAGGGGGAGTTTCCGGGCCTTGCAGTAGTCCAGCAGTTCCCCCACCCCGGCGTGGTTGGAGAAGTCGATCACCACGTCGGCGCTGCCTGTATAGTCGAACAGGTTTTGATAGATGCCGCTGCCCCCGGCCCGGTCTACCGCCGCCACGGGGATGCAGTCCTCTTCCAGCAGGTGGCACACCTGCCGGCCCATGCGCCCCAGGGCGCCGTTGACGATCACTTCCATAAAATCCTCCAATCTTCCCGCTTAGACCTGGATACCCAGGGCACGCATCCGCGTCAGCATGGTCTGGTAATGATCCTCCTCCATAGGCACCAGGGGCAGGCGGAGGTAGTTCTCACAATAGCCCATGGCAGCCATAGCGGCCTTGACGGGGATGGGGTTGGTCTCACAGAACAAGGAGCGCACCAGGGGCATAAAGTCACACTGGAGCTTGGCAGCGCCCGCCAGGTCCCCGGCGAAGAACTTGTCTGCCATGGCCACGGTCTGGGCGGGGATCACGTTGGACAGCACGGAGATGCAGCCCTTGCCCCCCATAGCCAGGATGGGGACGATCTGGTCGTCGTTGCCGGCATAAATATCCAGCTTGTCGCCCACCAGGGAGAAGGCCTCCACAATCTTGGAGATGTCGCTGTTGGCCTCCTTGATGGCGGCAATCCGGGGATGGTCCGCCAGGGCAGCATAAGTCGCGGGCTCGATGTTGATGCCGGTGCGGCTGGGGACGTTGTAAAGGATCACGGGCTTGGTGCTGACATCGGCGATGGCGTTGTACATGGCCACCAGGCCCTTCTGGGTGGTCTTGTTGTAATAGGGGGTCACCACCAGCACAGCGTCCGCCCCGTCGGCGCAGGCGCTCTTGGTGAGTTCCATGGCGTAAGCGGTCTCGTTGCTGCCGGTGCCGGCGATCACGGGCACCCGGCCGTTGACCCGCTCCACGGCATAGGCGATCACCCGGCGGTGCTCGTCGTCGGAGAGGGTGGAGCTCTCGCCGCTGGTGCCGCAGATCACCAGGCCGTTGATGCCCTGGGCGATCTGCCAGTCGATGAGGGTGCCGAAGCGGTCATAGTCCACGCCCTGGGGGGTGGTGGGGGTGACAAGGGCGGTGGCAATTCCTTGGAAAATGGGGGTTTGGGGCTTCATCGTTCGTTCCTCCTGCAAAATTTAAGATGTACTGCCCGATAAAAACCAAAAAAATCAAGCAGGCTTCGGAGAAAGCACGCTTGATCATAAGACAGCACCACAGCAGGCGCATATTATATCAAGGATAGCTCTCCGCAAATGTTCATTTGCGACAGTCGGACAACTCTTAGTTTGTCCGCCCAGCCCGGCCCCCGTTGCAGCAGGAACCGTCTTCGGCGCCAGCCCCTTTCCCCGGCCCTGCCCTGCAAGGCATTGGCACCGGTTACTCTTGGCGAAGCGCTACCTCTATCTCTGGTTTGCACATACTTTAGTGCATTTTCATTCATTTGTCAAGGGAAATTTGGATTTTTATTGCATATCGCGGAAATTTGTCTATCTTTTGCAAAAAAGCTGGGGTGGACGGCTCACTTTTTTGTGGCGCTCTGGTCGCTGGAAAGGTATTTGTGGGTTAGATAGCTGGCGTAGTCCTGGATGCTCTCCCGGGCTTGGGCGGGGAGCTTGCTGGGCAGGCGCAGGATATTGTTCTGGGTGCTGTAGACGTTGGGGTCATCCGTCAGCCCCAGCAGATAGTCCACCGAGACGTGGAAATACTTCGCAATCCCGATTTTGATGGCATCCGGGGGCTCACTCTTTTCCCGCTCATAGGAGGAGATGGAGTGCTTGTTGATATTCAGGATCGCGGCCAGTTCATCCTGGGTGAGGCCCGCATCTTTTCTGAGGTCATATAATCTCTCGCCAATCAAACAGAGTCCCTCCTGTACTTTGTTGACGCTTATTATAGGAGAAAAATCGAATTCCAGCCTGAATATTGACAAAAGAATCCTGCCATGTTATTTTTATAGAATATCATTCTATTTTTCAGCAAAAGTAGAATGAAACGACACAAACTGCCGGCACAGTGAGGGGGAAGGATATGGCATATTCCCGCAGCTATACGCGGTTCAACCCGAAGAAACCCGTGAAGAAATACCTCTGTATCCTACTATGCTCTGTTGTGGCCTGTATTATTTGCCTGGCCCTGCTGCGGGTGCTCATCCAGGCGGCGCACCAAGGGGAGGCCTGGGTCCCCGCCCCCTCCCACGCCTTTGTGGGGAAGCCTTACACAGAGGTGATAGAAAAATTTAAGCAATGCGGCTTCACCAGCATCCAGGCCCAGCCCCTGCCAGACCTGGTCACCAAGTGTATCACAAAAGACGGCCAGGTGGAACCCATCTCCATCCACGGGCACACAGAGGGGGACGTAGACGCCGTCTCCGTCGGCGGGGACACAGCGTATGCCCCAGGCAGGTGGGTTCCGGCGGATACCCAGGTGGTGATCCACTACCACGCGCTGCCTGAGCAGGGGATGGCGGCTACACCAAAAAAGTGAAACCCTTTTCAACCGTCTGAAAAGCGGCCTCCAGGCAACTGTCCTGGAGGCCGCTTTGGTGGTTCCATCTCTTAAAATTTGCTTCCGCAGTCCTCACACACCCAGGCCTTCCCCGCATCCCCCGCGGCCAAGACCCCGGACACCAGCAGCTTTGCGGTGGTCTGGCCCTTGGAGATCTGGGACAGGCCAAAAACTGGCAGGGCATTTCCGTTTTTCCTGCCACCAGTATACCACAAGCCTCTCTAAGGGACAAGAAGTAACATAAAACTACGCAAATCCGTGACATTTCATCGAAATTGTGGTATGGTTAAGCAAAATGAGCAAAGGAGGTGCGCAACATGAAGACATGGCTCGCGATTCTCACTGCGATGGCCTGTGCTTTGGCTTTGACCGCTTGCGCCAGTGCCGAAGCATCCGGCACTCCACCTCCCCCGCTTTACCTGCATGATAACGGCAACGCGGTGGAGGCCATGCTGGGCACGTATGCCTGGTTTTATCCATCCCGAAGCCGCAGCGCAAAGCACATAGAGGCCTGCGGCGGCGACCCGCTGCAATGCCGGGAGAACATGCCATCCATCAAAGCCCCCGCTGTCGCCCTGCAATTTGTCGGTAACCCGGACCGGGTCACCGTCTGTCGTTGGGATGCAGATGCCCTGGCACAGGGTGCCCAGCCGGAGGGGACGCCGCTGCCCATCCGGGTGGACATCCGCGAAGATACGGTGGTACAGCTCCTGGACCTGAGCGCAGGCAACTACATCTATGCCATTACCCTTTATTGGGAGGAATCCAAAACCCTCAACGGCGTTGTGGCCTACTACTTCCAGACCCAGCACCCAAACGCCGCCCCCGAAGCTGCCAGCGAAAACCCGTGACAATCCCCCCAAGCTGTGGTATCCTAGTCCCAGAAGATTCATTCTCACAAGGAGGCACCCCCACCATGGCAAAATTCCCCGACGAGGACCAGCTCTTCCCCGCCGACGCCTTTGACCTGGCGGCCCTGGGCTTCATGGACCTGGGCGAGGAGGGGGAAGTGGACGCCGCCCCGGAAGCGGACGACGGCACCCCCCGCATCCCCCCAGCCCACGACATGGACAGCCTGGATTTCTTCCTCTGGATGGAGGAGGAAGTGAACAAGGAGCAGGCCCGCCGCCAGGCGGCGAAGAAAGCGAAGAAACCATAAGGGAAAGCCCTCCGGCGACAGGTAGGTCGCCGGAGGGCTTTTTTATTATGGGGGCGTTATCCCCGGAAGCGGTAGCCCACCCCCCAGACCGTCTCAATATACTGGATATGGTCGGGGTTGGTCTCGATTTTGTCCCGGATGTGTTTAATGTGTACCGTCACCGTGGAGGGGTCCCCGCAGGCATCGGTGCCCCAGACCCGGCTGAAGAGACGGTCCTTGGAGAACACAGTGTCGGGGTTCTCCGCCAGGAACAGCAGCAGGTCATACTCCTTGCCGGTCATGGTCTGTTCCCGGCCATTCACCCACACCCGCCGGGCGGCCCGGTCGATCTCCAAGCCACGGATGTGCAGCACCCCTTCCTTGGGCTTCTCCCGGCCCCCCACCAGGCGCTGATAGCGCTGGATGTGGCCCTTCACCCGGGCCACCAGCTCGCTGGGGCTAAAGGGCTTTGTAATGTAGTCGTCCGCCCCCAAGCCTAGCCCCCGGACCTTGTCGATGTCGTCTGCCAGGGCGGAGATAATCATCACCGGCACGTCCTTCTCCTCCCGGAGGCGGCGGCAGATTTCAAAGCCGCTGAGGCCGGGGAGCATCACGTCCACAATGACCATGGCCCAATCCCCTGCCAGGGCCTCTTGGAGGCCCACGGTGCCGTCGGTACACAGGGTGCAGTGGAAGCCCCCGCTCATTTCCAGATAGTCCCGTTCCAGCTCCCCCACGCTCTGGTCGTCTTCAATGATGAGGATATTCATCACACGGCCTCCTTTGTCAATGGTAGGTAGAGGAAGGCATCGGTGCCCTCCCCCTCCCGGCTGGTGAGCCAAATTTTCCCCCGGTGGCTCTCCAGGATACTTTTACAGATGGCAAGGCCCAGGCCGCTGCCGGGGACCTTGCTGCTCCGGGCGGTGTCCTCCCGGTAAAAGCTGTCGAAGATATGCTCCATGGCCTGGGGGCTGATGCCCTTGCCGTTGTCCGACAGCTGGACAATCACCCCGCCCTGGTAGCGCTGGGCAGAGAGGACCACGCCCCCCTCTGGACGGCCATACTTCACGGCGTTGGAGATCAGGTTGTCCAGCACCCGTTTCAGCTTCCGGGGGTCCGCCAGCACCGGCACCCGCCGGTCCGGAAGCTGGGCCCGGAAGCCCATCCCCGCCCCTTCCAGCTCCAAGCGGTACTCCTCGGAGAGGTCCAGCAAAAAGGCGGTGAGGTCCACTGTCTCGAACTGGTACTGCATCCGTCCCAGCTCGTATTCGGAAAAGTCCCGCATGTCCCCCACCAGCTGTTCCAGGGACAAGGTCTTGTTGTAAATGGTCTCCAAATAATGGGCCCGCTTCTCTTCGGTGGCGGCGATGCCGTCCTTGATCCCCTCCACATAGCCCTTGATGACGGTGATGGGGGTGCGCAGGTCATGGGAGAGGTTGGCCATCAGCAAGCCCCGCTCCTGCTGGGCCCGGGCCTGCTTGGCGGCGGCCTCTTTCATCTGCCGCCGGATGCTCTCCAAGGACTGGCACAGCTCATCCAGCTCCCGCTCGGGACAGCTCAAAATCTCAAAGTTCAAGTCCCCCACCCGCAGGTTGTCCGCCGCCTGGCGCAGGGTTTTTAGGGTCGCTGACAGGCGCCCGGTGAGCCGGGAGGTGAGGGCCACGCACACGATGGCCACCGCCAGGCACAGCAGGATTGCCCCCAGGATGATATAGGGCAGCATCCCCCCGGGGCCTTCCAGCTGGCCCGCCAACAGCCGCAGGAGGGTATAGAGGAATTCCTCCCCCCGGGGGTTGTTTGCGGAAAAGAGCACCAGGAGCGTGACGCTCAGGCCGGCGCCGATGAGCAGGGAGAGCAGGAGCATCAACAGGCCGGTCTGAAGGAATCGCTGGCGGAGGGTGATCTTTTTGTACATGGTTTGATTACGCTTCCTTCCGCTCGAAGAGTAAGTAGCCGCCGCAGGCGAACACTAGGCCGTAGCCTGCCAGCAGCCCGATCCGGGACAGCATGGGCAGGAAGGGCAGGGTGGTGCCGATCCATAGGTTGTGCCAACGCAGGTAGCCCACAAACACCAGGCCGCCCACAGAGGGCAGGTAGGTGCCCAGGGCCACCAGCCCTAAGTACAGCACCACACACAGCAGCACCGTCAAGCTGGAACTCTTGGCCAACTGGTTCACCAGGGCGAAGAACAGCACCAGCACCGCCAGGGGGACCAGGTCCAGCACACAGGCCCCAAAGCTGGAGGCAATGCCCCCAGTGCCCCCCCCCAGGATCAGCTGGGTGAGGGTAGTGGCCACGAAAATCACCGCCAGGTCAATGGCGCACAGGAGGAACACCGCCAGGGCTTTGGAGAAAAACAGCTTTTCCCGGCGCACCGGACGCATCAGGGAAAAGCGGATGGTGTGGTCCGACTCCTCCCCCACGAACAGGTCGCAGGAGGCCATGATGGCCATGAGGGGCAGGAAGAAGATAATCACGAAAAAGAGGTTGGAGTTCATCAATCCCCCCAAGATGGACTCCCGGGAGACCATGCCGTCGGTGATATAGTTGGCGATCAGCAGCCGCAGGGCGCTGGCCATGGAGACGGCGCAGCCCAGGATGAGGAACACCCAATATTTCTTTCGTTTTGCGAGCTTGAAGCCCTCGTTTTTCAAGTTGGCAATAAACTGTTGCATCCCGTTTCCCTCCTCACAGCACCACAGGGCCCTTTTTCTCCCGGACCTTGTCCAGGAAGTAATCTTCCAAGGAGGGATGCAGCCGCAGGGCTTCCTCCTTGGTGTCGAAGGAGATCATCTCCCCCTCATAGAGCACCAGCACGTGGGAACACATTTTTTCGATTTCCGAGGCCAAATGGCTGGCCACCAGGAAGGTGACCCCCTTCTCCTTGGCCAGGGCAATGATGATCTCCCGGATTTCAATGGTGGCCTCGATGTCCAGGCCGTTGGTGGGCTCATCCAACACCAGCAATTCCGGCTCGGACAGCAGGGCCAGGGCCAAGCCCATGCGCTGCTTCATGCCCAGGGAGAAGCGGCCGCAGCGCTCCTTGGCATAGGCCCCCAGGCCCACCAATTGCAGCACATGTTCCATCCGGGCCTTGTCCACCTGGGGGTAGTACCGGGCCGCCATGGTCAGGTGGTCCCAGGCGGTGAGGCTCTCGTACAGGGCGGGCTGCTCAATGAGGGCCCCCACCTTGCCCAAAGCACCCTCCCGGTCACGGGTGATATCCGCGCCGAACACCTCCACCTTCCCCTCGGTGGGGGTGGTGAGGCCGGTGATGGCCTTCATGATGGTGGTCTTTCCAGAGCCGTTGGGGCCCAGCAGGCCCACCACCTGGCCCCGCTCCACAGGGAAGCTGATGTTCTTGGCCCCCCGGCCGTTGCGGTAAAGTTTAGAAAAATGCTCCAATGATAGGATCGTCTCCACGCTGCAAGCTCCTTTCGCGCAGGAAGCCCCTGGGGGCAGAGCTGCCCCCAGGGAATCCCCGGATCATGAGATATCAAATGTCAGTCAGTCGTCTTGGCTGAGGTTCGTCCAGCCGTCCAGGTTCAGGGGCTGGACCTTGGTGGTGCCGTAGTCGCTGGCGGTGACGTTGGCGGTAAGGGTCAGGCTGTGGTCCTTGCCCTCCATGTCCTTGGTGGAGAAGGTGGCGGTGAGGCTGTTCTCCGTCAGGCGGCCTTGGTCGTCCACAGAGAAGGTGCAGCTCACGGTTTCCAGGGCCATGTCCTCGCCCAGGAAGCTGTTCAGGCGGATCGCCGCGTCCTCGCTCTCCTGATGGGCCGCGAAATAATCCTTCTCGCTGGTGTAGTGGGTGGTGCTGCCGTCGGCGGCGACATAGAGGACGCCGGTGTCGCCCTTGTCCTCCAGCATGTCATAATACTTGTCATACAGCTCCCCGGTGACCTCGTTGTACTCATCGACCAGGTCCTCGTTGGCCTCAGCCCACTCCTCGTTATAGTCGTCGATATAGTTGTCAATCAGCTCCTGGGTGAGGGCGCTGCCGGTTTTCTCCTGGTAGTAGGCTGCCATGGTCGCTTCCTGGTCCTCCCAAACAACATAGCTGCTGTTGGCGCTGACAGAGGCGGAGCTATAGGCCATCAGGGACAGGCCGGCATTCACCACAGCGGGCACCTGGCTCTTGGAGATATCCACCTGATACTTGCTCACGCCATCCTCCTTGCCGATGGCCACGAAGTTGTTCTTCAAATCCCCCACCACGGTGTCCGCGGCCAGTTCCAGGAAGGTCACCATGCGCTGTTCCAGCTCACTGTCCTGGTCGATGCCCAACAGGCTGGTATCGCCGGGGCTGTCGCTCTTGTAGCTGTAATAGGTGTTGGGCTCCATGTCGCTGCTGTACCAGCTATTGACGCCGTTGTGCATCACATCCACGGTCTCATAGGCTTCCCCCCGGATCTGCTTGCTGCTGCGGCTGTCCCAGTTCTTGCCCTCCTTGGCATAGGAGGCGCTCACCTTGTCCAGCTCCTGGCCGTCCACCGAGATGCTATAGCTGCCCTTGAGGGTGACGTTGTCCGTCTCCAACAGCAGCTTCTTGGCGCCGTTCTTGTAGGCGGCGTAACCGTTTACGCTGCCAAAGGCTGCCCCGGCAGACACCGCCAGGATCAGCACTCCTGCCACCAGGCAGACCGTCAATTTCCGTTTCATCATGTTGTTTTCCTCCTTTTTATCCTTACCTGGGAACCCGGACCATGTCCCGGTTCCGTCTTGCTGCCAACGCCGCCCTGGCGGATGCCACCAGGATCAGCACGCCTACCATTAGATAGAGCATTCTTGTTCCCATTTTCCCCATATCTGGCTCCTTTGTTTCTCGTATTCCTCACATCTGGGGAATGTTTTTATGCTGCTGTGTCCATGTTTACCGTGTCCACCGCCTTGGTGCCGTCCTCCTGGGTGACATCCCGCCAGCCGGTGACGTCCAGGGGTTCCACGGTGGCGCAGCCGTAGTCCTTGGCGGTGAGGCTCCCGGTGAAGCACAGGGCGTGGCTCTGGCCCTTGGCGTCCACGGTGGTGAAGTTCACGGTGATGCTGTTCTCCACCAGGCGGCCTTGGCCGTCCACCCCGAAGCTGCAATCCACGTTTTCCAGGCTCAAGTCCTCCCCAATGAGGGCCTCCCAGTTGTTCATATATTCTTCCGGGTGGGCCTCGTAGAAGTCGTACTTGTTCTCGTACCGGGTCTGCTGGTTGTCTTTGCTGACGTAGAGGATGCCGCCCTGCTCATGGAGGGCATCGAAGAGGGCATCGGCGTACTTCTGCTGGACCACGTCATAGGCCTTCACAGCCTCCTGGTTGGCCTTCACCCAGTCGCCGTTGTAACCGTCCACATAGTTCTCCCACAGCTCTTCCGAAATGGCGCTGCCAGTCTCGCTCTCATAAAAGGCGATTAGGCTCTGATGGTAGTTCTCATAGACCACCTCTTCGCTGGTGCTGGTGGCCTCGGAATAGGCTATCAGGGACAGGCCGGCGTTGATGAGGGCGGGCACCTGGTTCTTGGAGATGTTCACCTGATAGCGGCTCACGCCATCTTCCTTGCCGGTGTCCACGAAGTTGTTCTTCAAGTCCCCCATCATGGTGTCGGCGGCCAGTTCCAGGAAGGTCGTCAACCGGCGCTCTAGCTCGTCGGCATCCTCTCCCAACAGATCAATCATCGGTGTCACCTCCGTCTTGGGCACCTCATGGGTGCGGTAGGTCTGGGGCTCCATGCCGGAGCTGTAATAGGTGTTCACGCCGTTGATGGTGACAGAGTGGGACTCATAGCTGGGCTGGTCGCCCGTCCCCTCCCACGTGTGGGTAGCCTGGTTGGCCCCGTCGGTGATCAGCTCCTCCCTGCTGTTCACCACTTCCTTGCCGTCTATGGAGATGCGCACGGAGCCGGCCAAGCTCACGTTGTTGCATTCCTTCACCAGGGCCTTCACCCCGTTCTTATAGGCGGTGTAGCCATTCACACTGCCATAGGCCGCCCCGGCGGACACCGCCAGGACCAGCACGCCCGCCAAAAGGCAAGCCGTCAGTTTTCGTTTCTTCATTGGGATTCCTCCTTTTCCCAGCGATATGCAAACGTCGCCTGCGCATTGCTTGGATGCTTTGAGTATAGCACGGAAGTCCTGAAGAAAAAATACAGCATCTCTTAAAATTTCATTAAAAAGGGAGAAGCTTTCGTGAAGGGGGACGCACACAAAATCATATCCCCCATGTGCCCGTGAAGTCAAACTGTTTACCTTCCTCACAAGTATACGTCAATCTTGCGTTAAAAACAAAAGAAATCTGGCAAAAGGACCATGGCCACCCACAAGAATGCCCTTATTTCGCTGTTGACGAACGCGCATCATACGTATATAATAGTAAGACAAAGGCGGTGGTAAGGGATGACTGCACGCCAGTTGGAAAAACTACTTCTTGCTGACGGCTGGTATTATTTTGAAAGCAGAGGGTCGCACAAACAATTCAAGCATCGGGAAAAAGAGGGAAAAATCACCATCCCGCAACATAAGGGCGATATAAAAATCAAAACTGCCAATACGATCTTGAAACAAGCAGGATTGAAATAGGAGGGTTTTCTTATGAAATTGGTTTATCCTGCCGTATTCTATCCCTGTGAGGAAGGCGGCTATACTGTCGAAGTCCCCGACCTTCCCGGTTGCGTGACGGAGGGCGACACCCTAGCCGATGCCATCTTGATGGGAGAGGACGCCGCCAGCGGATGGGTCCTGGACGAACTGGAAGCGGGACGGGCAGCCCCCCCAGCCAGCCCCATCCACGCAATCCACCCCGATGATAACGGCTTTGTCAGCTTGCTGACCCTGGACATGGATGCCTACGCGGAGAAGTATGGAAAAAAAGCTGTGCGCAAAAACCTGACCATTCCCGCTTGGCTGAACACCTTTGCGGAAACACAAAAGGTGAATTTCTCCCAATTGCTCACAGAAGCATTGACTGATCTCTATCAAAAAGCGCAATAACCATTGCGAAACCACACAGCAACCACTACCAGTCCATCCAAAAAAGAGGAGGAACGCCCCAAGGGTTCCCTCCTCTTTTTCCATTTTACCAAACCTTCGCGCAGCCCACGCCCAGCACACCCTCGCCGGTGTGGCAGCACACACTCAGGGGCAGGCTGGTCAGGCCCACCTGATAGTCCGGGAAAGCCGCCTGGACTTCCTTCTGCCAGGCCTCCCCATAGGCGGGGTCCCCGCCGGTATAGCCGGAATAGACCACCATCTTCATCCCCGCAAAGCGGGTCTGCAAATCGTCCTTCAGGGCCTGGATCAGGACCTTCTTGGCCTGTCCCATCCCCCGGGCCTTTTTATAGGCGTCCAGCTTGCCCCCTTGGATCTGCAACACGGGCTTGATGTGCAGCACCGCCGCCATGGCCGCCGCTGCCGCCGTCACCCGGCCGCTTTTGCGCAGGTATTCCAGGGTGTTCACCGCCAGGTAGATGCTGGACTGGGCCGCCTCCGCCTCCAGGGCCCGCTGGACCTGGACTGGGTCCATCCCCTGCCCCAGCATGGTGCGGGCGTTGCGGATGGACTGCATCAGGGTTATGGAGATGCGCCGGTCGTCCACCACCAGCACCCGCCCGTCGTAGTCCTTGGCCAGGGCCTTCGCGGTCTGGCAGGAGCCGCTGAGCCCCGAGGACATGGGGAAGTGGAGGATGCAGTCGTGGTCCCTCAGGAGCAGGTCCCACAGGTGGGTAATCTGCTCCGGCGGCGGCTGGGAGGTGAACACCTCCGCCCCCTCCCGGAGCTTTTCAAAGAACATGCTGTGGGTGCAGGTGGAGCCCTCTAAATAGGTCTCCCCGCCGATGAAAAAGGGCATGGGGATGAGTTTTACATCCAATTCCTCCGCCATCTGGGGGGTGAGGTTGCTGTTGGTGTCGGCTACAATCGCTGTTTTCAAGATCATTGCCCCTCAATTTCAAGTGGCGCATTTGCGCCTTGTATTTTAAGTATTAAGACATTATACCATAGCTGGCTTCACTTGACAAGGAGACAATTTTGCCCAATTGGAAAAGTCTTACAGGCTTGACAACACCCCGGCGGGAGGGTATCATGGAAGCAACAGGGAAAAAGGAGGCGTTGTCCTTATGGATACCCGTACCAAGAAGAAGCTGGGGGTATGGCTGTCTGTGGCAGGGATACTCCTGGTGCTGGCAGTTTACGGCGGGGTCTACGCCGTCACATTCACCCTGCCCATGCCCCTGCCTATGTTCCTCCTGCTGGAAGGCTTCGTATTTGCCGGCGGCCTGGGGGTACTGATCGCAGCGTGGTATCGGATCAAAGAAATCAATGGAGGCGAAGAAGATGATCTTAGTCAATACTGATTACATCACCGGGAAGGAATTGGAAATGCTGGGCCTGGTAAAGGGCAGCACCATCCAGTCCAAGAACATCGGCCGGGACATTACCCAGAGCTTCAAGACCCTGGTGGGCGGTGAACTGGGGGCCTATACCGAGATGATGAACGAGGCCCGGGCCCTGGCCACCAAGCGCATGACCGCCGAGGCGGAAAGCTTGGGGGCAGATGCCGTGGTAAACGTCCGCTACGCCTCCTCCGCTGTGATGCAGGGGGCCGCCGAGGTCATCGCCTACGGAACCGCAGTAAAATTCCGTTGAAGGGAGACCCCCACCCATGGCAAAAACAGCATGGATATTTTCCTACAAGCTCAAGAAAAACGTAAGTGATGAAACCTTCATCCAACGGACCCAAGCCCTCCACGACCAGGTCATTTCCAAGGCCAATGGTTTCATTTCTTGGGAACACTACCTGCAAGACAAGACCTGGACTGATTTCGTCCTCTGGGAGACGGAGGAGGACGCCCACAATGCCACCACCGTGGGACAGGGAAAAGAAGTGACAGCGGCGTTCTATGACTGTATCCAAATGAACACCTGCCGGGCGCTGATCTCTTCCTTTGTAAAAAAGTATTAAACCCCGGCTCCACAGCCAAAAAGGCTTCCGAAGAAGGGTTCCCCTTCCCCGGAAGCCTTTTTTCAGCCCAAGCGGGACAGCCATAAGATAACGCCATAGATCACGCTGGCGGAGATGCCATAGACCAGCACCGGCCCCGCCACGGTGAAGAGCTTGGCCGAGGTCCCCGTAACGAAGCCCTCCTGTTTGAACTCCATAGCCGGGGACACCACCGCGTTGGCAAAACCGGTGATGGGCACCAAGGTCCCCGCCCCGGCGTGCTTGGCAAGGCTGTCAAAGACCCCGATGCCGGTGAGCAGGGCGGTGACGAAGATGAGGGTGACGGAGGTCGCTGTCCCCGCCGCCTCCTGGCCTAGGCCCGCGTGCCGGTAGCCGTCCAGCAGGAGCTGGCCAATGACACAGATCAGCCCCCCCACCAGGAACGCCCACAGCATGTCCTTCCCCATGGGGGAGGGCTTCGCCTTGCCAGCCACATATTGCTGGTACTCCTTCTGGCTGAGTTTTTCCAAATCCAAAACGATCACCTCCCTCCCAGTATGTCCCACTCCGGCGGCGCTATGTCGCGTTTTTGAAAAAAAGCTTGACTTTCCCCCGGTTTTCGGTATAATAGTATAGCTTATCCATGTCACTACATTTCGATAAGCCATCCTTTCCGCCGCTGCGGGCGGCGGGCATTTAAGTCCATAAGGAGGTGCAAAGAACCATGGCAAAGGTAACTGCAAACTACGAAGTGGTCTACATCATGGACCCCGCTCTGGGGGATGAGGCCATCGCTGCAATGATCGAGAAGTTCAAGACTCTGGTGGAAAGCCAGCAGGGCACTGTGGCTGAAGTCGATGATTGGGGCAAGCGCCGTCTGGCATATCCCATCAATGACCTGAACGAGGGCCACTACGTCCTCATGACCTTCACGTCCACACCCGACCTTCCCGCCGAGATGGACCGCGTGATGAAGATCACCGAGGGCGTTATGCGCTCCATGATCGTCTGCAAGGACGAATAAGGGGGACTTGCTTTGTTAAACAAGATTTTCCTCCAGGGCCGGCTGGTGGCCGACCCCGAACTGCGCCACACCCAGAGCGGCGTGGCTGTGACCTCCTTCCGCATCGCGGTGGACCGGAACTATAAGGACCGGGAGACTGGCGAGCGCAAGGCGGATTTCATCAATGTGGTGGCCTGGCGCCAGACTGGGGAGTTCGTCTCCCGCTTCTTCTCCAAGGGGCGCATCGCCATCGTGGAGGGGGAACTCCAGACCCGGGACTATACCGACCGGGACGGGAACCGCCGCTACGCCACAGAGGTCATGGCCAGCAACGTCTACTTTGGGGATTCCCGCAGGGATGGGGACGGTGGCGGGGGCTATGCGCCCCAGGGCGGCGGCAGCTACGCCCCCCAGAGCCACGGTGGCTACAACGCCCCCCAGGGAGGGCCCCCATCTGGCGGCAGCTACAACGCCGCCCCCCCTGCCGTCGACCAATTCGCGGATCTCACCGACGACGACGGCGAGCTGCCCTTCTGATCTGGCAGCACATATCATTTAAGGAGGTTTGCCACCATGGCTATGGATAGAGAACGTCCCCGCGGCCGGAAGCGCCGCAAGGTCTGCACGTTCTGCGTGGATAAGGTCGAGCACATCGACTACAAGGATTCCGCTAAGCTGCGCCGGTTCCTCTCCGAGCGCTCCAAGATTCTGCCCCGCAGAACCACCGGTACCTGCGCAATGCACCAGCGCCAGCTGACGGAGGCCATCAAGCGCGCCCGTCAGATCGCCCTGTTGCCTTACGTCACCGACTAACTTCTTTTTCTTGAAAGAAAAAGAAGCAAAAAGAACTTTAATTTCGTTACGGAGGGTTATATAACCCTTCAGCTTATGTGCTCGGTAATGGGAGTTTGTTCTTTTCTTTTACTTTTTTCACGCCGCAAACGGGGTTGTTTGCGGCGTGTTTTTTTCTGCGAAAGGATATGTAGGGGGCATGTCACGGGCTTCGCCGTGACATTTTTGGGGGTTTTGGGGCGGTATTGTGCTTCTTATTTTTGTGTTAGCATGTCCCATAATCTGTCGGCACTGTTTAATTGGTTTAGTCGTAGTTGTATGAGCTCTTCCAAAGACTTCAAGGCGTCCCCTGTGACAAATTCTCCCATGCGGCCCAAGGCTGCTACATCTGATTCATAATATTTCACCAGTTGGTCCATGTGCTGTTGCAGCTCGCTCAACTGTTTCGTCTCCATCTCCACCAATATGCTCATTGTATTTGTCTCCTTCCCATGAATTGGTCGTTTCTACGGAGCATTATAGGCTATTTATAGTATATAGTCAATAAGAAGCGTATATATTAAAATGGGTTTTGAGGTAATATACCATGATTTCATATCAGCCATTTTGGAATACGCTCAAGGAACGGGACGTCTCAACCTACACGTTGATTAAAAAATACAACATTAGCAGCAACCGTCTCACCCGCATGCGCAAAGGGCTCCCGTTATCAACCGTAAGCATTGATGAATTTTGCCGCATCCTGCATTGTAAAGTTGAGGACATCATTGAGTATGTGGAAGAGCAGGAGTAGCCAAGGTGGTTATAAATCATAACGGATAGAAATCAAGCCCACCTATAGACAGGCCGTTTACAAGCCCTGTGAGAAATGATATAATTAGAATAGAGGATCATTTCATCGACGCCCCGAAAGGAGGCATACACCATGGGTATGACGGACAAACAATTCCAGAGCTGGGTTCGCTTTTTGCTGGGCGATTTGAAAGACTTGGAGCAGGAAACCGATCCAGAAAAGCAAAAAGCTAAGCTGAAAGAGATCATGGACAATCTGCAAAAGACACTGGAAGATTAACCGATTCCACAAACAGCCCGCCGCGGACAGATTCTCGCGGCGGGCTGTTCTCATCTGTTTCATTCCATTTTATCCGGCCCTTCCCCCTTGTATAATCCGCCCCGCCCCTGCCCATACTTTCCAGGAAGGGAGTGGCAGTTATGGTAAAAGGTGTGACCCGCCAAGTGGTCGTTGTAAAATCCCCCGCCCCCAAAATTGATGAGGCCATCTTTCTCCTCCGGGAGCCCGTGGCCCCAGACCCCTCTTCGGAACGGGAGGCACTGCGCCAGGCCCTCCAGGTGGCTGACGAATACATCCTCCAAAACACCCCCCAGGGCCGGCGGCGGCGGATGATCCAGCCCATCCTGTTTACCCTCCTGGGCTGTGGGCTGGCCTCCGCCTTGTGGGGCGCGGCCCTTTTCTTTTCCTGGCCGTTGTGATAGAATAGGGTGAATCCTTTGAAAAGAGGCCCCTGTTTATGAACAATGTTATCCTCATCGGGATGCCCGGGGTGGGCAAGAGTACCTTGGGCGTCCTGTTGGCCAAGACCTTAGGCTTTGGCTTCGTAGACACCGACCTATTGATCCAAGCCCAGGAGGGGCAGCTCCTCCGGGAGCTCATTGGCAGTTTGGGCAGCCAGGGCTTCCTGGACTTGGAGGAAAGCCTCTGCGCCACCCTGGCCCTCAGCCAGACGGTGGTCGCCACCGGGGGCAGCGTGGTCTA
Source organism: Evtepia sp. (assembly GCF_056797215.1). Classification (NCBI taxonomy): domain Bacteria; kingdom Bacillati; phylum Bacillota; class Clostridia; order Eubacteriales; genus Evtepia; species Evtepia sp. The sequence continues at coordinate 22,344 of NZ_JBQILM010000023.1, read as the reverse complement.
TGGCCCCAAGGCCATGGCCCACCTGAAAGCCCTGGGCACGGTGGTGTATTTGAAGCTGGACTACGAGCCCCTGGCCCAGCGCCTGGGGAACCTACAGCTCCGGGGGGTGGTGCTCCAACCGGGGCAGACCCTGCAAACCCTCTACCAGGAGCGGGTCCCCCTCTATCAGCAATATGCCGACATCACCGTGGACTGCGGCGGGAAGGACATTGAGGCCAGCTTAGCCCAGGTGTTGGCGGCGCTGGAAGCCAACCATGTATAAGCAAACGGACTGTCAAAAAGGCTTCGTTTTTTTGACGCACTGAAAAGACCGGGGGTTACCCGGTCTTTTTTGCGCCAACTCCGGCACATTCACGGCACGGGCTTCCCCCCCGCCGTGCGCAAGTTCTCCTTTAAGGCCCGCATGGTGCTTGTGATGACCTTCAGCTCCCAATGGCTGCAATCGGCCAAAAGCTCCGTGGCCTCCCGCCGGAAGGCATCCTTGGACTCCACCAGGCTGTCGCACAGCAGGTCGTCCACCGTCACCTCCAAGGCGTTGGCAATGTTCACCATCGTGGGCAGGCTCAGCTTCGTGGCACCCCGCTCGATATGGGAGACGTTGGATGGCTCTTGATTGGACCGCTCCGCCAGGGCCTGTTGGGTCAGCCCCCGCTCCTTCCGCAACCGCCGGATCCTCACCCCAATCGCCTGATAATCAAGCTCCATTTTCCCCACCTCTTTTTTCGACAAAGTTATTGTATGTCCGATTCGGATATGTTAGAATAGTTTATACGTCCGATTCGGATATATACTAACTTTCGGAAGAAGGATTCTCATGAAAAAGCGGTGGCTTCTCCTGCCCCTATGCCTCCTCCTAGCCCAGCTCCCCGCCACCGCCCTAGCCGCGCAGGGGAGCGGCGGGACAGGACAGCTCAATTTCTTACTCTACGCCAGTGTGGCCTCCGCCCAGACAGCCCACAGCCTGGCAGATGCCCTCCTCCAACGGGCCACCTCCTGGGAGGACCTAGTCCCCAGGCCGGACCCTGGGCAGACCTGCCCCAGCCAGGCGGCAGCGCTGTTGGCGCGTTTGAACACAGCCCGGGCAGACCGGGGCCTCTCCCCATTGAACCATTCTGAATCCCTGTCCGCCCAGGCCATGGAGCGGGCAGAAGCCTATACCCATACCCTCGGCCAGCCGGGCGGCCTGCGCCGCTTTCGCTCTGACAACGGCGCCCCCTGCGCCGGGGAGCCAGGGGAAAACCGCGCCCTGGGGAACGCCTCCCCTGCCGCCGTCCTTCACGCCTGGCTGCGCAGCCCGGAAACCCGGGCCAATCTTTTCAGCCAGGCAGACACCCAGGCAGGGGCAGGCTGCTTCCTGCAAAATGGGCAGTATTGTTGGGTGCTGCTGCTGGGCAGCGGCACCAAATCCCGCGTTCTCCTCCCCCCTGGGGGCCCCTGCCGTGGCCTGGCAGGCGGCCCTGTTCCTTCCAGGGGGGAATAAATCGGGAAGGCGCTGTCTCAACCTCCATGAGGCAGCGCCTTCTTTATAGATTAGATTCTGCCTTCGACGAAATTCTCGAAAATGTCCCGCAAAGGCCGTGCTATACTGCAAGAAACACTGTATATAGTGCTCCCAGGGCAGATTAGGACACCATCATCCGCTCCTTCCCCGCCTCCAAGCGCACGGCAATCACGGTGCCGTCGTCCTCCTCCTGGTGGAGCTGCTGGGCTTGGCCCAAAATACGCTCCGCCAGCTCACTGGGGCTGGTCCCCTCATAGCCGCTGATGAGACTGCGCAGCCAGCCGTCCTCCCGGCCGCAGAGGATGCCATCGGTGACCAGGACAATCCAGTCCCCGGTCTCCCCCCGGAACTTGTGGGCATCGGGCTGGACCTTGGAGAAAATCCCCACCGGGGGGGAGTTCCCCACAGCGCACTTGATCTGCCGGTCCCGGCGCACATAGGTCGGCGCCGCCCCCTGTTTGTGGACGCAGCAGCGGCCGGAGAACAGGTCAATGGAGAGCAAGTCCACCGTGGTGCTGCCCATGTCCTCCCCCCGGAGGGCCAGGGCAGAGGCCACTGTGGCCACCGCCTCCTCCGGGTCCATCCCCGCCTGAAGGAAGCGCTCGATGAGCTTCGCCGCCCGGCTGCTCTCCTCCCGGGCCCCTTCCCCGCTGCCCATGCCGTCGCACAGGAGCAGGAAGAGCATCCCGTCCTCCCGGCGGAACCACACCCCTGTGTCGCCGCTGATCCGCTCCCCCTTCCGGGGCGCACCCGCCATGGCCACCGTGGTGCGGAAGGGCTCCGCCTGGGCGAAGAGGAGCTGCCCCCCCTCCTCCTCCGGGTTGCGCAGGGGGGTACCCATAAGCTGGGCCAAATCCCGGCGGGCAGTCTTACTCTGCAATTCCTGGGCCAGGGGCGTCACCACCTGGAGGCGGCCCCCCCGGTCATAGTACACCGAGCCCCCTTCCAGGCCCAGCCCCCGCAAATACTCCCGCAGCCGCGCCTGCCGGGGCAGGTCCGGGGTCAGGGCAGCGGAGACCTCCTCCGCGGTCCGGGTCATGAACTGGTCCAGGCGGGCGTACTGGCTGCACAGGGCCTTCCGGCTCTCCTGGGTCCGGCGCAGAACCTGGCGGCGGCGCAAGAACGCGGTGAGCTCCCGGTTTACCTCTCCCAGGAATTCTGGAAAGTGGACGCAGCGGTCGGAGAAGCGCCCGGCAAAATCTGTCGCCAAGGCCCGGCCACGCTCCAAGATGGCAGCGGTGGAATCGTTGAGGATGCCCCGGGTCTCCTGGTAGTCCCGCTGCCAACAGCTCCCCCGGAGGGTACAGTGGGCGCAGACCTTGTCCACCGCCCGGGTGAAAATCTCCGCCGGGTTCTCCCCATTGGCCGCCTCCGGGGCCAAGCTCTCCTTCACCTGGTCATAGAGGCTGTGGAAGGCGTCGGCCATCCCCGTCAGCTTCCGGCTGGCCACCACGGCGGAGGTCTCGTCCCCGCCCTGGGGCAGGGCCGCCGCCTCCCGCACTGCCTGGGGTTTCAAGGGCAGCGCCAGGAAAACCCCCACCCCCACAGCGGTTTCCAGGAGCATCCCCATCCGGCTGCCCCCGTCCCAGGTCCACAGCACCGCGGCGCAGGTGGCCAGGGCATACACCAAGGCGGTGGCCAGCTTTCCCTTCTTATAGCAGAGCCCACTGGCCAGGCCTGCCAAAGCAAACACCATGCTGTAATAGGGGGGCTCCCCAGAGGCTAGGTCCAGGGCCACCCCGGTGCAGGCCCCCACCAGCACCCCTTCCCGGTTCCCCCGCCGGGCGGCAGCCATGGTGCCCACTGCCGCCAGCAGGCGGCCCATGGAAAAGGTCTCCAAAATCTCCACCCGGGCTAGGGACATCAGCACCGTCCCCGCCACCATCAGGAAGCACGCCCCCTGCCCTGGGGCCAGGGGTTCCCGTTCCTCCAAGGTCTCCGGCCACTGGCGGAAGGCAATGCGGTAGCAATAGGCCGCCGCCCCGGTGAAGAGCACCTCGGTGACGAAATATACCAGGTCCTCCCCATACCAGCCCTTGCCCCCCCGGCAGACGATCCCCGTCATGGCGCTGACCAGACAGGCCACGCTGGGCATAAACCAGTCCCGTTGGTAGAGCTTTGCGTCAAAGAAGGCAAAGGCCACGGAGTACACCAGCACCCCGGAGGCGGCGTAGCGCATCCCGTCGGTCATGCCCTCTAGGCAGAGGTAGCCCAGGCAGCTCCCCGCCAAGGTACTCAGCCCCGTGAGCCCCGACCCGGCAGCGGCCACCGCCGCCACTCCAAAGGGGGCATAGAGGCCAAAGATCTCCGCCCCAGCCAGCACCGCCCCCAGCAGGAAGCCCGCCCCGCACTCCGCCGTCCCCATGAGGGCCCGGCGGGACATACGCACGGTATCCCGCTGGGGGAAGCGGAGCCGCCGCAATCTTTCATTTGTAGCCATGAATCATTCCTCCCAGTTTTTCAAAGGGGTGTATCTGTAGCCTGTCCCGCGGTCCGGCTCGATGCGCCCTATGCTTTGTGGTTCCAAATTATACGTGCTGGGAGGGAAAAAAGGCTGTCGTTCCCTGCATGGGGAAAAAGAGGGCCTTTCACGAAGAACCCCCCTCCTGCCGCCTCCTTCGGCGGCAAAGGGAGGCATTTTCTCAAAAGCGCCGGGCGAATCCCCATGGGAAAAGCAAAATAGTCGGGTAAAAAACTGCGGCGCCTGCCAAATGGCAGACGCCGCAGTGTCATGGTTCGCGCTCATTTTTTGTTGCTCGCAACATTTTCGGACTTCCATCTTCGGTTTTCTGGGCCATCGACATCCCTTCCAGAAGCTGCTTCAAGCTGTGTTGCGCTCCGGTATCCGTCACATCGCTCTCGTTCACACCGTGAAACAGCCATGGAACGTAGATATCGTCCAGGGTATGGCCCTGCTGGTTGACTGCGGCCTCGTCGAATGTAAATGTTACCTTCATGGGGTTCTACTCCTTTCCCCGCTCCTTCCAAAGCTGGTCCCTAGCCAGCAGGCGCAGGGCGAAATCCGCCAGGTTTTTTGCGCTCTCGTGGCGCAGGAACTTCACCTTCAAATCCCCCAGGCGCACCCGGTCCAGGTTGTCCGCGTCCTTCAACAGCCGGGTGAGCTCCACTGCCCGGTCAAAGTCCGCCGGGTGGAAGGCGTGTACCGTCTCCTCCAAGCGGGCATCCGGCAGGGCGTGGGCGGTGACGGCGGCTTGGAGCTCCGCCAGGGCCTCCCCAGTCTGGCCGGTAAGCTCCTCTAGGCGCTGGGCAGAGCGGGCCCCGTGGTCCAGGTCGTAGCCGTCGAAGGTCCGGCCTACGTCGTGGTAGGCGGCGGCCCGGAACAGCTGGCGCACCAAATCCTCCGGCAGGGCCTCCTGCCAGGCGATGAGGGCAGCGAAAAGGAGCACACGGTGGATGTGTCCGCTGCCATGGACGCGGCTTTTATATAGGGCGTCCTCCTGTAAGCTCTCATAGGTCTCCAACAGCAAGGGGTACAGGGGCCAGGCTTGCAAGCCCTGGATCAGGGCGGCATCCGACTCCCAATCTCCCTGTTCCAGCAGGGAAAGCATTCTGTTCTCCGGCATAGGGCTCCCTCCTCCTCCATTCTTTCCCCTATTATCCTACCCGGCCATGCCCTTTGTCAATCCCCCGTTTTTTCCGCTGGCCTGGATGGGGCGGCTCCCGGTTGAGCAGGGCGGCCCCGCCGTAGCGCAGGCAGCGGCGCAGCCGTTCCTCCCCCCGGAGCATGGTCCGGGACACGGTGCTCCGGTCCACCCCCAGCTCCTGGGCGATCTCCCCCATGGTCATGCCCTGGGCGTAGTACAGCAGCAGCACCTGCCGCTGGCGGGCTGTCACGTCCTCCCCCAGGGCCCGGGCCAGGTTGCGTTGGAGCTGGCTGAGCTCCTCCCGGTTGTCCTGGGCCATCAGCCGGGCATACACCGCCATGTCTGCCGCGTAGGCCTGTCCTCTCCTATAGCGTGTACCTGTCATTGCGCCGGTACCCCCTTTCATAATAGTGCTCCAACAACACCGCCAGGTCCCTGGCCTCCCGCCAGATGGGCGTCAGGGCCAGGGCACGGCCGTTGAGCCGCTCCCGTTCCGTCCTGCTCTGGGCCTGCCGCCCCGCCGCCTCCAAGGCCCGGATACGCTCCCGCAGCCGCTGGGCCTGGGCACGGTAGGTGGCGGACATCTCCTGCAAGGTCATGGCATCCTCCTCTCGTTTCCTCTCCCGCCGCCGGCAGCGGCGGCAGACGCCCCCCATGCCAGGGGGGTCATAGCTGTACTGTTCCTGCCCACAGCCCAGGCAAACATAGCTGGGCCGCTCCGCCTGCTTGTCCCGAAAAGGATAGCAGTCCAAAATTTGTGCCAAAAAAACGCTCCTTTTTTGAAAAAACCTCTTGACAAATCCGCGTCCCTCTGTTAAACTAATCATCGCTGCGGACGAGACACACGCGCTGGTGTAGCTCAGTTGGTAGAGCAGCTGATTTGTAATCAGCAGGTCGGGGGTTCGAGTCCGTCCACCAGCTCCACAATTTCATAGGGAGGAGTTCCCGAGTGGCCAAAGGGGGCAGACTGTAAATCTGTTGTCGACGACTTCGATGGTTCGAATCCATCCTCCTCCACCAGAGAGCAAGCTTTGTGCTTGCTCTCTTTTTCTATTCCAGCGCCCCACTAACTCGCCTGACCACTCCAACGAAATCGAACATCTGTTTGTCTTGCTTTTGAGGATACCATATCCCACCGCCTTTTGTCAATCCGAACAAGCAGGACTGTTTTCCCTTCCGTTCCGTTTTTTCGGACAGGGGTTTTCCCCGGGCTGCAAAAAAAATTTTCTCACCAGCTGTCATCCCGCCCTGGAATTGTTGTCTTATAGAGTAGAAGATGATTTCTCGGAGAAAGGAGCCTGTCTATGAAACGAACCCATATCCAAGGCCTGCTGTTGGGCGGCCTAGCCGCCGCCTGTCTCCTGGCGGCCCTCCTCCTGGCCCGTCCCAGCCCGGCAGAGGGCAACACGCTCCCGGAACCTGCCTCCGCAACGCCTCTCAGTTCCAATCAACAAGATCGTCAGCAGGGGGAGCCGCCCCAAGCCCTGACCCTCCCCCAGGCCCAGGCCATGGCCCCCCAGGGGGCGTACCTGCCTGACACCCCCCAGGGCTTCCAGCTAGAATCCGCTTATTACGACCCCACAGAGGACTGCCTTACCCTCCTCTGGACCCGGCCTGGCGCTTATGACGAATTGCGCTGGTCCATCTCCCCCTACGGCGCCTCCCACGCCCCCCGGCTCACCGCCGTGGCGGACTTGGAGAACTACGATCTGAGCCGCTACCCCATCCCCCGGGCGGATTCTGTCCCGGAGGCGCTGCGGGAGGTGGTAGACCACCCCATCTTCCCCGGGGAAGAACTGAGCCAGGAGGCAGTCCAGCGCCGGGCCTACACCCTAGAGGATGCCGGGGACAGCCAGGGCCCCCGGATGTCCTTCGGGGTGCGCTACGGGGACATGGTGGTGGAGCTGACCGCCAAGGGGGTGGACCCGGGGTGGGTCTATGGGCAGTTGGCCACCCTGCCCGGTTCCGCTGACCAGACATAAGCCGCCATCCCGCCCAGGCCCCCCGTTCAAGCCCACAAAAAACCGCCCCTCGGAGCTAGATTACTCCGAAGGGCGGCTTTATCTTTTAGGGCAAACACTGCATGGGGTCGATGGGTTCCTCCTGCCACAGCAGTTCAAAATGGCAATGGGGCCCGGTGGCCCGGCCGGTGGCCCCCACCTGGGCGATGGACTGGCCCTGGACCACCTGGTCCCCCGCCTGGACCAACAGCTGGGAACAGTGGGCATAGTAGGTCACATAGCCGTTGCCGTGGTCCAGCTTCACTAGGTTGCCATAGGTCCCCTTCTCCCCGGCCCAGATGACAGTGCCGTCAGCAGCGGCCACAATGGGGCTGCCCTGGGCGGCGGCGATGTCCGTCCCCCGGTGGAAGCTGTTGGAACCGAAGATGTCCCGGTTGCCAAAGCCGGAGGTCACGGTGCCCATACAGGGCCAGAGGAAACGCCCCTGGGCCCCCTCCACCCCCTGGCCGGTGCCCACGGCAATCTGGGTGGAGACGGGGGCAAGCACGGGGATGGTGGACAAGTTCTCCCGTTTTGACTCCTCCCCGCAGCAGTAGACCACCCGGTCCGTGCGCTCCTCCTTGCCGGGGACGCCCTCCCGGCGCTGGACCCGCTCCCCCACCAACAAGCTGGCGTCCTCAATTTCTTCCTCCTCAGGCGGCAGCTCCGCGGTGTAGGTTTCCAGCTCTTCGGTGTAGACCTTTAGGGAGGGGACAGGCTTGGCCTGTCCCCCCGCCGAGGCGAACACCGCCTGGGCCTCCTCCTGTCCCAGGAGCTGTTGGGTGAGTTCCTCCTGGGTGAGGATGGGGGTGCCGCTGGGGAGGTAGTCCAGCACCACCTCCACTTCATTGCCAAAATAGACGGCGGCGGTGGCGGGGCCGCTGTAGTGGTCCTTCACCTGTTGGAGGGCAGCTTGCACCTCCGCCTCCCCCAGGCAGGCCCCGGCGGGGGTGCCGTCGATACACAGGACGTAGGCCGCCTGGACCTGCTCCACCGTGTCCATTAGGGAATCCGCCAGTTGGCCAGGGTCCTGGATCTCCTGTTTGGGGGCGATGGTCAGGCGCACCTGGGCGTCCTGGTAGGCGTAATCGGTTTGGAGGATGGCGGAGACCTGTTCCTCCACTCGCTCCACCGCCTGCTGGTAGGTCTCCGCCCCCTGGATGTAGGCCACCGGCGCACCGTCGGAGGTCACCGCGTAGCACAGGGTGCAGCTGGACACCAGCAGGGCCCCCGCCGCCGACAGGCCGGTGAGCCCCAGCAGGAAGCCCGCCGCCACGTCCTTGCGCCGCCGCCGTCCCTCCACCTCCGGGAGGGGAAGGGGATGCTGGGCCACCTGGTACGGGGGATACCCCTCCCCCCGCCCCGGGCCTTTGGAAAAGCCTTTCTTCTTCACGGAACATTGCTCCTTTCCTTTGTGCTGGGAGTAAACTACAAAACTGTTACAAACTGGTAACGATTCCAGGATAAAAGGCCTGGCCCCATTCGTCAAGGGGGCGCTTTTCAGAGTTTTTGGCCCCTTTGGGCATATTTCTTAGAAGGGAGGAAGATTCGTCCAGAAATTTTCTGCCGCGGCTCTTTACACGCTGTATTCCAGCGGGTATAATAATACGGATTGTTAAAGGAGGGAACCCATGCACGTAACATTTTCCCAGGCGCTGTCCCGGCTGCGCCGCGAGAAAGGGGTCAGCCAGCGCCAGGCGGCCCAGGCCCTGGAAGTATCCCAGGCCCTCCTGTCCCACTATGAGAATGGGATCCGGGAACCGGGCCTGGCCTTTGTGACCCGGGCCTGTGACTACTATCAGGTCTCAGCGGACTACCTGCTGGGGCGCACCGGGGAGCGCAGCGGCCCCAAGCCGCCGGAGGCCGCCCAGGGGGAGGAGCAATTGCTCCTGCGCACCGGCCAGGCCCTGGGCAACGCCTGGGCACAGCTGTGCCGGGCGGACCCGGCCTTGGCCCCCCTATTCCTGCGCCTGTCTGAGGCCCTAGCCCAAGAGGGCAAGCACTAAGCGCCCACCGCCCCGGCGGCAGCGCAGTTAGGAGGAAGCGACATGACGGAGCAAACGAAAATCCGTAATTTTTCGATCATCGCCCACATCGACCACGGCAAGTCCACCCTGGCCGACCGGCTGCTGGAGCTGTGCAACGCCGTCTCCGAACGGGAGATGGAGAACCAGCTCTTGGACAATATGGACCTGGAACGGGAACGGGGCATCACCATCAAAGCCCGGGCGGTGACCATCCAATATGATGCCCTGGACGGGGAACGCTATACCCTCAACCTCATCGACACCCCCGGCCACGTGGACTTCAACTATGAGGTCTCCCGCTCCCTGGCCGCCTGCGAGGGGGCGGTGCTGGTGGTGGACGCCTCCCAGGGGGTGGAGGCCCAGACCCTAGCCAACACCTACCTGGCCATGGAGCACGATTTGGAAATCCGCCCGGTGATCAACAAGATCGACCTCCCCGCCGCCGACGTGCCCCGGGTGAAAGCCGAGGTGGAAAACGTCATCGGCCTAGAGGCCCAAAACGCCCCGGAAATCTCCGCCAAGCTGGGGCAGAATATCCGGGACGTGTTGGAGGACGTGGTAACCCACGTCCCCGCCCCCAGCGGGGACCCCGGCGCCCCCTTCAAGGCCCTGATCTTCGACAGCCAGTACGACGCCTACCGGGGGGTGGTGGTCTACTTCCGGGTGATGGACGGCAGCCTGACCCTGGCGGACACCGTGCGCATGATGGCCTCCAAGGCCACATACAGTCTGATAGAGATTGGCCGCCTCCTGCCCACCCGCTTGGAGCCCTGTGACAAGCTCTCCGCCGGGGAGGTGGGCTATCTCACCGCCTCCATCAAGAACGTGAAGGACACCCAGGTGGGGGACACCATCACCACCGTGGAGCGTCCGGCCGCCGAGCCCCTCCCCGGCTACCGTCCCGCCCGGAGCATGGTCTACTGCGGCATCTACACCGAGGACGGCTCCAAGTACCCCGACCTCCGGGACGCTTTGGAAAAATTGCAGCTCAACGACGCCTCCCTGACCTTCGAGCCGGAGACCTCCGTGGCCCTGGGCTTTGGCTTCCGCTGCGGCTTTTTGGGTATGCTCCACATGGAGATCATCCAGGAACGCCTGGAACGGGAGTTCGACCTGGACCTCATCACCACCCTGCCCAACGTCATTTACCTGGTGACCAAAACCGACGGGTCGGAGCTGCGGGTGGACAATCCCCACAACTACCCCGACCCCTCCCAGATCACCGAGCAGCGGGAGCCCTACGTGAAGGTCTCCATCATCTCCCCCCCGGACTACGTGGGCAACATCATGCCCATGTGCCAGGAACGCCGGGGGGAGTTCAAGGACATGCAGTACCTGGACACCAACCTGGTGGAAATCCACTACCACATGCCCCTCAACGAGATCATCTACGACTTCTTCGACGCCTTGAAAGCCAAGACCCGGGGCTATGCCTCCCTGGACTATGAGTTCCTGGACTACCGCCCCTCGGACCTGGTGAAGGTGGACCTGCTCCTCAACGGCGACCAGGTGGACGCCCTGTCCTTCATCGCCCACCGGGAAAAGGCCTATGCCCGGGCCCGGCGGATCTGCGAAAAGCTCAAGGAGAACATCCCCCGCCAGCTCTTCGAGGTCCCCGTCCAGGCGGCCATCGGCGGGAAGATCATCGCCCGGGAGACGGTGAAGGCCATGCGCAAGGACGTGCTGGCCAAGTGCTATGGCGGCGACATCACCCGGAAAAAGAAGCTCTTGGAAAAACAGAAAGAGGGCAAGAAGAAGATGCGCACCCTGGGGACCGTCCAGCTCCCCACGGAGGCCTTCATGGCGGTGCTGAAGCTGGACGAATAACCCCACAACACAGAGAAGGAGGCCGTCCCCATGTCGGCAAAAGAAGAATTTATCGAGGTGTATCAGGAACACATCCACCGGGAGGGCGCCGACGCCCTGCTGGACTACCTGAGCAACAAAAGCGACTTTTTCACCGCGCCGGCCTCCGCCCGCTACCACGGGGCCTACGCCGGCGGCCTGTGCGAGCACAGCCTCAACGTCTACCACTGCCTGGCAGACTACCTCCAGCGGGAGCGGGTCACGGACCTCTACGGCTTAGAGTACAGCCAGGAGTCCATTGCCCTGGTGTCCCTGCTCCACGACGTGTGCAAGGTGGGCTGCTACAAGCCCTCCACCCGCAACGTGAAGGGCCCCGACGGGAAGTGGACCCAGGTGCCCAGCTTCCAGTTTGAGGACCCCCTGCCCTACGGCCACGGGGAGAAGTCGGTGTATGTGGTCAACGGCTTTGTGCGCCTCACCCGGGAGGAGGCCATGGCCATCCGCTGGCACATGGGCTTCTCCGGCACCGAGGACAACCGGCTGGTAGGCCGGGCTTTTGTGAAATACCCCCTGGCCTTCGCCCTGTCCGTGGCGGATATGGAGGCCTCTTACTTCCTGGAACAGGAAAACACACAATTCTGATCCGCGCAGACCCCGCACATACACCCAACGCGCCCCCCTGCGGATCCGGGGCGCAGGAAAGGAAATTTTGACATTCATGACGAGCTTTGCGTCTCTAGGAATCCACGAGCCCATCCTCCGCGCCTTGGAGGAATACGGCTATCGCGAACCCACAACCATTCAGGAAAAAGCCATCCCGGCGGGCATCCAAGGCCGGGATGTGCTGGGCAGCGCCCAGACGGGGACAGGTAAGACCTGCGCCTTTGGCGTGCCCATTTTACAACAGCTCTCAGAGCGGAAGGGGCCCCGGGCCGTCCGGGCCCTGATCCTCACCCCCACCCGGGAGCTGGCCATCCAGATTGACGACAACCTCCACGCCTATGGCAAGAACCTCCCCCTCACCGAGGCGGTGATCTTCGGCGGCGTAGGCCAGGCCCCCCAGGTGGAGCGGCTGAAAAAGGGCGTGGACATCCTCACCGCCACCCCCGGCCGCCTGCTGGACCTGTGCAGCCAAAAGCTGCTGGACCTGTCCAAGGTGGAGATTTTTGTCCTGGACGAAGCGGACCGGATGCTGGACATGGGCTTCATCCACGACGTGCGGAAGGTGATCGCCCTGCTGCCCAAGCAGAAGCAGACCATGTTCTTCTCCGCCACCCTGCCCCCGGAGATCATGGACCTGGTGGACAGCCTTCTCCACGACCCGGTGAAAGCCGCCGCCGCCCCGGTGTCCTCCCCGGTAGAGGTGATCCGCCAGGAAGTCTGCCTGGTGGACCGGAACAACAAGACCACCCTGCTGGTGCAAATCCTCCAGGAGGAGCAGGTGAAAAACGCCCTGGTGTTCACCCGCACCAAGCATGGGGCGGACAAGGTGGCCCGGGACCTCACCCGCCGTGGGGTCTCCGCCGCCGCCATCCACGGCAACAAGTCCCAAACCGCCCGGCAGGAGAGCCTGCGGCGCTTCAAGGCCGGGGAGCTGCAAGTGCTGGTGGCCACGGACATTGCCGCCCGGGGGCTGGACATCGAAGAACTGGCCTATGTCTTCAACTACAACCTCTCCGAGGTGCCGGAGACCTATATCCACCGCATCGGCCGCACCGGCCGGGCGGGGCGGGGCGGCACCGCCATCTCCTTTTGCGACTACGGGGAGATGCCCCTGCTCCGGGACATTGAACGCCTGTTGAAAAAGCCCGTCCCCCGGCGGCAGCACGACTTCCCCATGGAGGTCTTTGAGGCCCCCAAGAAGGACGCCAAGGGCCGGGTCATCAACGCCGACGACGACGAGGCCCGGCAGGCCGCCCGGCAGCGCAACGCCCAGCGCAAGGCGGAGAAGAAGGCCAAGGAGACCCAGGAAGCCACCGTAAAGCTGACGGCCCCCCCTGCCAAGTCCCCCAAAGCGCCCCCCGCCCCCAAGGCCAAGGCCGCCCGGCGGCCCATGCCCCACGGCAAGCAGGATTTGCGGAACCTACAGGCCTTCCTGGACGCCCAGCCGGACCCCGACGAGTCCGCCGTCTCCCCCATCCACCGGGACCCCCTGGACGGGGAGGTCATCATGGATGCCACCGCCCGGCTCCTCTCCGCCAAGCCGGTGTACCACTACTACGACCCCTCTAAGGCCCAGGAACCCAGCCACCAGGAGGGCAAACGGAAGAGCCGGGGCAGAGGCCGGGGGAAGGGCGCCAAGGAGGCAGCCCCCGCCAAGGCCACCGTCCTGCCCCCGGAGAAGAAGCCCGCCCGCCATCGGGAGCCCCCCAAGAAGGGTGCCCCCACCCCAGTGCAGCGGACCTCCCAGCGGCTGACCCGGGGGGGAAAAGGGCGCATCCCCCCCAAGCCCAGCCTGCCCCAGAGCCGGCAAAAGGACTCCACGGAGCAAAAAAGCCTCATGAAGCCCTTCTATATCGACCATGATTAAGGACGAAACCTGGGAGGCCCGGGAGCGCCCCCCCGCCCCCAGAGGCCCCAGGCAGGCCCGGGCCCGGCGGCGGCATCCCCTGCTCCGGGGGCTCTGCGGCGTCGTGGCGCTGGCCGCCCTGGCGGGGTGGCTGTGGTGGCAGCAGAACGGCCTGTCCTCCGAGACCCTCACCGTCCCCGGTGCCCCGGAGGGCTTTGCAGGCTACCGCATCGCCATCCTCACCGATATCCACGGCAAGGAGTTCGGCCCTGGCAACCAAAGGCTCTTCCAATTCCTCCGGGACTTGGAGCCGGACATGATCGCCCTGGTGGGGGACCTGGTCCACAAGAAGGAGCAGCTGGCCATGGTGCCCCCCCTGGCCCAGGGCCTGGCCCAGATCGCCCCCACCTACTACGTCACCGGCAACCACGAGTGGGCCGCCAAGGTGGTGCGGGAGTTGGAGCCCATGTTGGAGGAAAACGGCGTCACCGTCCTGGCCAACCGCTATGTGATGCTGGAACGGGGGGGCAGCCGCTTGGCCCTCCTGGGGGCCGAGGACCCCAACGGCTACGCCGACCAAAAGACCATCGTGCAGCTTGCCAACGAGGTCCGGGCCCAGGAGGGCGCCCACACCTACCAGCTCCTTCTGAGCCACCGCAACAACCTCTATGAGAAATACGCCACCGCCGGGGTGGACCTGACCCTGTCCGGCCACGCCCACGGGGGCTTCATCCGCCTGCCGGGCACCGACGGCCTCCTGGGCCACAGCCCCGAGGGCTTGAAAATTTTCCCCAGCTACACGGCGGGGCTGTACCCCCTCAAGCACGGCGTCCTGGCGGTGTCCCGGGGCCTGGGGAACCAGCCCCCCACCTTCCGCCTGTTCAACCGGCCGGACGTACCCCTTGTGGTATTGCAGCCATAACCCGCCATCATCCCAGCCAAGAGAAGGAGACACAAGCCATCTATGGAATGCCAACGCGCCAGCCGGACCTATGACGCCGGAAGCTATGATATCGCCGTGGTGGGGGCAGGCCACGCGGGCATTGAAGCCGCCCTGGCCGCCGCCCGCCTGGGGCTGCGCACCCTCTGCTTCACCATCAACCTGGACGCCGTGGGGAACATGCCCTGCAACCCCGCCATCGGCGGCACCGGCAAGGGCCACCTGGTCCGGGAGCTGGACGCCCTGGGGGGGGAGATGGCCAAGGCCGCGGACCAGGCCTGCATCCAGTACCGCATCCTGAACCGGGGGAAGGGGCCGGCGGTCCACTCCCTCCGGGCCCAGGCAGACCGGCGGCTCTACCAGTCCATTATGAAGCACACCCTGGAGCGCCAGGAAAACCTGTGGGTGAAGCAGGCGGAGGTGACGGAGCTGTTGGTGGAGGACGGGGCCGTCCAAGGGGTGGTCACCGCCACCGGGGCTCTCTACCGGGTGCGGGCTGTGGTGCTGTGCTCCGGGACCTACCTGGGGGGCAAGACCATTGTGGGGGAGGTGGAGCGTTGGAGCGGCCCCGACGGCATGTTCGGGGCCAACGCCCTCACAGAGAGCCTTCAGGCTGCGGGGCTGCGCCTGCGGCGCTTCAAAACCGGCACGCCCCCCCGGGTGAATGCCCGCTCCATCGACTTCTCCCAGCTGGAAAAGCAGGAGGGGGACGGCGACGCCCTCCCCTTTTCCTTCACCAACCACCAGCCCGCCCCCAACCGGGTGTGCTGTTACATCACCTATACCACAGACCGGACCCATGCCATCATCCGGGAAAACTTGGACCGCTCGCCCCTGTTCTCCGGGGCCATTGAGGGGGTAGGTCCAAGATACTGCCCCTCCATTGAGGACAAGATTGTCCGCTTCCCGGACAAGCCCCGGCACCAGCTCTTCTTAGAGCCCATGGGCCTGGACACCGAGGAGGTATACATCCAGGGCTTCTCCTCCTCCCTGCCGGAGGAGGTACAGCTTGCCATGCTGCGCACCCTGCCGGGGCTGGAACAGGCGGAGATGACCCGTCCCGCCTACGCCATTGAGTACGACTGTGTGGACCCCACCCAGCTCCACCCCACCCTGGAACACAAGCTGGTCTCCGGCCTCTACGGGGCGGGGCAGTTTAACGGCTCCTCCGGCTATGAGGAGGCCGCCGCCCAGGGCTTTGTTGCGGGGGTAAACGCCGCCCTAAAGCTCCTGGGCCGGGAACCCCTGGTCCTGGACCGGAGCCAGGGCTACATTGGGGTACTCATTGACGACCTGGTGACCAAGGGCACCAACGAGCCCTACCGGATGATGACCTCCCGGACAGAATACCGCCTCCTCCACCGCCAGGACAACGCCGACCAGCGGCTGTGCCCTGTGGGCTACCGCCTGGGGCTGGTGAGCCAGGAACGATATCAGGCGGTTTTGGAAAAGTACCAGGCGGTGGAACGGGAGGAACACCGACTCGCCCACTGCGGCGCGGCCCCCAGCGACGCCCTCAACGCCCTATTGGCGCAAAAGGGGGAGCCGCCGGTGAAGAACAGCCAACGCCTCTCCGACCTCCTGCGCCGCCCCAAGCTGTGCTATGCCGACCTGGCCCCCTTCGACCCAGAGCGCCCCCCCCTTCCCAAGGCCGTCACGGAGCAGGTGGAAATTTCCGTGAAATACGCCGGGTACATCGCCCGGCAGCAGCGGCAGGTGGAGGAAATGCGCCGCTTGGAGAGCAAGGCCCTCCCCCCGGAGCTGGACTACAGCACCCTCACTGGCCTGCGTCTGGAAGCCCGGCAGAAGCTAGGCCAGATACGCCCCCAGAACCTGGGACAGGCGGGGCGGATTTCTGGGGTATCCCCGGCGGACGTGGCGGCGCTGATGATCCATTTAGAACGCTTGGAGCGGGAGCACCGCCCCTAGCGTCCAAACCACTGGAAAGGAACCCTCACCATGGATTTGATCCACGTAACCGGCAACACCTACTACCTGGACGGCCCCCAGTTGATCGGGCTGTACAAGCTGGACGATACCCGCTGCCTTCTCTTCGACCCTGGCAGCAGCAAGCTCCGCGCCCCCTTGGAGGAGACCCTAACCCACCACGGCCTCACCCCCGTGGGGGTGGCCTGCACCCACATGCACTATGACCACCATGAGAACACCCGTTACTTCCGGGAGAAGTACGGCGCGGAAACCTGCCTGCCCCAGTTGGAGGCGGATATTGTGCGCTGTGCCCAGAGCTTGAAAAACCATCTGTTCAACTTCTCTATGGGCAGCATCCGCACCATCCCCCGCTTCCAGAACCTGATCTGCCCGGTGGACCGGGTGGTGGGCTTGGAGGAAACCCAAGTGGAGCTGGCGGGCGTACCTCTGGACGTGGTGCGCACCCCCGGCCACGCCCCGGACCACTGCTGCTTCATCACCCCGGACAACGTGTGCTATCTGGGGGACGTGCTGATGACCCAGGACATCCTAAAGGACTCCATGGTCCCCTTTGTCTTTGACATGGCCGACGACCTTGCCAGCAAGGAGAAGGTGAAGGGGCTGGACTGCAACGCCTACATTCTCTCCCACAAGGGCGTCGTCCAGGGCAGCATTGCAGCCCTGGCAGAGGAGAACCTCCAGCGGGTGCTGGGACAGCTGACCGCCTGCGCCGCCCTGGTGACAGGCCCCATGCCCTACAGCGCATTTTACGCCGCTGTCATCCAGGCCATGGACCTGCCGGTGGGACACCCCCTCCGGGCCCAGCACCTGGAACGCTACATCCGCCCCTATCTGGAATACCTCACCGACCGGGGGGATTTGGTGCTCATCGACATAGACGGCGCCCCCGCCGTAGCCCCTGCCAGCCATGGACAATAAGTCCGTGGTGCTGGGCCTCTCCGGGGGGGTGGACTCCGCCGTGGCCGCCTGCCTGCTGAAGGAGCAGGGGTTTCAGGTCTACGGCCACTGGCTGGACATCGGCCTGGGCGGCCGGGCAGACGCGGAGGCGGTGGCGGAGCAGTTGGGCATCCCCTTCTCCGCCGGGGACATCCGCCAGGGGTTGGAGGAACAGGTGATGGAGCCCTTCCGCCAGGACTACCTGGCCGGACGCACCCCCCTCCCCTGTGCCCGCTGCAACCCCACGGTAAAATTCCCCGCCCTGTTCCGCCGGGCCCAGGCGGTGGGGGCACAGTATGTGGCCACAGGCCACTATGCCCGTACCTTCCAGGAGGAAGGGGGGGCCTTTGGCCTCTACCGGGGCCAGGAGGAAAATGACCAGGCGTATATGCTGGCTCGCCTGCCCCTGGAGTGGCTGCCCCGGCTGTTGTTCCCCCTGGGGGGCCTTCGGAAAACCGGGGTCCGGGCTCTGGCCCGTCAGTTTGGCCTTCCGGTGGCGGAGAAGCCCGACAGCATGGAGATTTGTTTCATCCCTGACAAGGACTACGCCGCCTGGCTGGAACAGCGGGGGACGGTCCCGCCGCCGGGGAACTTTGTGGACCGGGACGGAACGGTACTGGGCCAGCACAGGGGCATCCATCACTACACCATCGGCCAGCGCCGGGGGCTGAACCTCCCGGCGGCCCACCGGCTGTTCGTGTCAGAAATCCGGCCAGAGGACAACAGCGTGGTCCTCTCCGACGGCAGTGATTTGATGGCAGAGGCCGTGTGGGGGGAGGACTGGAACCCCCTGGCCCCTGTGGCGCCGGGGCAGGCGGTAACGGTACGCCTGCGCCACTCCAAGACGGAGACCCCGGCCCGGTTCTGCCCCCAGGGGGACGGAAGCGTCCGCTTGGCGCTGGAAGCCCCCGCCCGGGCCCCCACCCCGGGACAGTTGGCGGTATGCTATGACGGGGCCCGGGTGCTGGGGAGTGTTTGGATCACCGGCGCCCAACGCCTGCCATCCCCGGGGGCATAAACACAAAACATTGGAGGAGAGAGACCATGGAACTGGAACAGGTCAAAGGCAACACTTGGGTCCTGAAAAGCTGGGAACTGATCCCCCTATACAAGGTGGACGACCACCACTGCGTCCTGCTGGACACCGGCACCTACGACCAGCGGGATGAGCTAGAGGAGGCCTTGCAGGCCGCGGGCCTCACCCCTGTGGGCATCCTGGGCAGCCATGCCCACATCGACCACATGGGCTCCTATGGTTATCTGCAAAAGGAATACGGGGCCCAGTTGGCCCTCTCCCTGGGGGAGGCGGGGCAGCTCTTCTCCCCCCTGGCCCTGCACTTGGAATACTACAACCTCCCGGTGGAGTCCTTCCCGGAGTACCCGGAGCTCCACGGGGCCACCTGTCTGGCAGACCGGATCATCCTGCCCCAGGAGGACCACATCAGCTTCTGCGGGGCGGAGTTTGATATCATCCACACCCCCGGCCACACCGTGGACCACATCTGCGTGCGCACCCCGGACAACGTGTTATACCTGGGGGACGCGGTGATGACCGGGCGGACGCTGCACCAGTCCAAGTTCCCCTACACCTACGACATGAAGGAGTATCTGCACTCCCTGGGGTCCCTGCGCTTGGAGCAGGCGGACCACTACATTGTGGCCCATCAGGGGGTCTATCAGGAGCTATTGCCCCTCATCGACTTGGAGCTGCGCTTCCTCACCGAGCGCATGCGGGAGCTCTTGGAGCTGGTGGACGGGTCCACCACCCCTAAGGAGATGACCGCCAGCATCTGTCAAAATTATCACATCCTCCCCCGGGGCCTGCGGGATTTGGCCTATTATGAGCTGGCCAGCCAGACGTACATCCACTACCTCTGTGGGCTGGGGATGCTGGAACCCTATATCGCCGGGGTACAGATCCGCTACCGGCGCACGGAGGCGTCTTTTCATAAGAAGGGGAAGGCGAAGCTGCCGAGGACGGGGTTGTTTCGGTGATGGGATAGATAGGGGTTGCCGGGATGGGTGGCCCCTATCCATCTCAATATTCTAAAAATTCCAAAAAAAGCTTGCATTTTTTTAACTTCTCGAATATAATAACCATGACAGGACCTCCCGCACCTCTCCACGGCAACGTGTGACGTGTCCCAGGGAGGACATTTTGAGACAATGATTGCAACAAGCCCCCGCAGTTAGGTTTACGCCTAACTGCGGGGGCTTGTTTTATTATAATAACAACATTAAGTTGGGCTGCCGCCCAAACCTGCCCAAGGCTCCCGCCCTGGGCCTGGCCAGAGGCGCTGCCTCTGGACTCCGCCACCTTGGTGGTGTCACGTTGCGCCGGTTCGCGACGGCTCCGCGCTTCGTCTGAAAAAGGTGGACGAAAACTTTAATTTTTTCTCAGCGCCCCAGGCTATGCACCAGCATAGGGATGGCGGCCTCAAAGTTGACGCCATACCACCGGGCGTCGGGGTCCTTCTGGGTCTCGCGGATACATTCCAGGGTATAGTCCACGGCCACCTTCAAGGCCCCCTCCAAATCCTTGCCGTTCATCAGGGCTCCTACACAGGCGGAGGCGAACACGTCGCCGGTACCGTGGAACTGGACGGGGAGTTTTTCGTTGAAGTAGCTGGCATAGGTATCGGTTTTGGCGTCGTAGGCCATGGCCCCGATCTTCCCTGGCTCGAAGCTCATGCCGGTGAGGACGGCGGTGGGGCAGCCCAGGCCGGTCAAATCCTTGAGCATTTTCTTGACATAGGCCTCGTCGTAGTTGTCCCCCACGTAGGGCACCCCCAGCATGAAGGAGGCCTCGGTGAGGTTGGGGACAATTACGTCCGCCTTGCCGCAGAGCTTGCCCATTTCCAAGGCAAATTCCGGGGTGAAGCCGGTGTACAGCACGCCGTTGTCCGCCATAGCCGGGTCTGCGTAGACCAGGGTGCCCTCTCCGCCGAAGCGGTCGAAGAACTTGCCCACCAGCTCGATCTGCTCAAAGGAGCCCAGATATCCGGTATAGATGGCGTCGAAGTGGATGCCCTCCTTCTGCCAGTGGTCGGCAATGGGGGTGATCTCCTGGGTCAGGTCGTGGAAGGTGAAATCCTTAAAACCACCGGTGTGGGTGGACAGCACCGCCGTGGGGACCACACAGGTCTCCACACCCATGGCGGAGATAATAGGCAGGGCTACCGTCAGGGAACACTTCCCCAGGCAGGAAATATCCTGGATGGAAACAACGCGCTTCATAGTTTTATCCTCCTGTTCTGTATGCCGAAGTACCCTTAGGGTACCACAGCCCTGGCCATGATTCCAGGGCCAATCCCGTTTTATTTGGCATGGCCAGACAGGAAAGGCCAGCGGCGATTGACAAGCCACAGGTCTTGGGATAAAATAAAAATAGTACGTTCGTCCCCACGAGAAAGGAGTGCCCATGCTTCCTGATTCCGGCATCAAAGCCCAGGTACAAGAGGAGATTTGCCAGTTGGCCGCACAGCACCAGCTTCACCAGGTCATCCTCTTCGGCTCCCGGGCCAGGGGAGACTATCACCGCGCCAGCGACATCGACCTGGCGGTCAGCGGCGGGGATATCACCCGCTTTGCGCTGGACGTAGACCAAGAGACCTCTACACTGCTACACTATGATGTAATCGACCTGGATCAGGACATCCCCACCGCGCTGCGGGAGACCATCCAGACAGAAGGGCGGGTTCTCTATGAAGAAATTTGACCAGTATTGTTCCAGCCTCCAAGTCCTTTCCCGTGCCCCAAAGGAGGACTTGGACAACGAATTTGTCTTAGGCGGCATCATCAACAAGTTTTCCCTCCAATTTGAGCTGGGGTGGAAGCTGTTGAAGGAACTGCTCGCCTATGAGGGCCGAAGTGAAGCTGCCTCCGGTTCCCCAAGGGAAATTCTAAAAACCGCCTTTGTCCTCTACGATTTCCTGGACGAGGATATCTGGCTGGGAATGCTGAAAAACCGCAACAACATCAACCACATTTATGACGAGACCCAAGCCCGGCGGCTGGCAAAGGTGGTCCTGGAAACCTACCTCCCCGCCTTCCAGCAGCTTCGGGACCACCTGGCCCAGCGCTATGCCGGGCAGTTGGACACACTATGACAGAACAGGAGGCTTTTTATGCTATTTGACTTCCTCCACGCCGCCCTGCCCTGGGTTGCTATGGGGCTGTTTGTGGCCATTAGCTGTGCATGCTTAGGAGAATCGAAACACGATGTGTCGTGAAGCAAAAGGCCCGTAGAGCGTTACCACCGCTCCACGGGCCTTTATTTTATGCGCTTCTATCAGCGTTCAGTTGTTCGACTTCTTCAAGAGAAAGTCCTGAAATATGAACGATTTCCTCTAAAGTATATTGGCCAGCTGCCAGCATACGGCGTGCAACCGATTTCCTTTCCTCTTTCATTCCTTCTTTCAATGTTTGATTCCTCATATCTTCCATAGCCCGGCACATAATTTCGACCCCCTCCTTACTTTCCTTAAAAAACCGCACCCTGTCGGCCAAAACATGGTAATACATTTCTCCTGGATCCGTACAGGAAAAATCGTGCATCAATTTTCCAATGGGCGACTCGTCCCGGTAGGCTCCATTTACATACAAAATATGAGACCCATCCTCAAAGGGTTCGCCGGTGTCGAAGATATATCTGCCGATACGGTACAGAGGCTTACCCTTCCCCAGCACGTCGTGTTCCGTGATAAATACCACGTAGGTCTCCGGCAGCGCGTCAAATGCCTCGCCCTTCCGCAACAGGTTGGCGTCCATCATACTGCTATTATATCTTGCCCGTTTTTTCCCCGCGCCCTTGTCCGAGCGCTGGATTTCCACATTGATTTTTCGCCCGCAGCTGTCCGTAGCCAAAACGTCCAGCCGTACAGAACGATTCATCAGGTTTTCCACAAAAACCTGTGTGTGGACATCCTCCACCACCAGTGCCGGTATTTCCAGGACGATGCGCAACACCAGTTGAATGCACGCGGTGTCCCCCTCAAAGCACTTGGTCAAAAAATCATCATCCAGCAGGCGAAAGCCTTTTAGCCTCTGTAAATCTTCCTGGTGTTTCTG
>NZ_JBQILM010000022.1:0-39613 GCF_056797215.1 Evtepia sp. | reverse complement strand
GAGGTCTACCGTACCCTCAGCGACAACGTGTATGATTACGAACAGCTGGTGGGTTGGCCCACCAAGCGCATCCGGGGGGCCAACTTCGCCATCGAGCTCCACGCACACTGGTTGGCCGAGGACCTGCCCAACCTCCGGGACCGGACCTACGACCCCTTCGAGATCACCGACGAGGACTACAAGGAGCTGGAAGAGGACCTGCTGCCCTATTGGAAGGACAAGACCATGGCAGTGCAGTGGGGCCACTATGTCACCCCGGAGGAGTGGGACCGGGCCCAGTTCGGCGGGGTGTCCGATGTGTCCAACTACCTCTGCGCCAACGGCTCCCACTTCATCCCTGCCTGGACAGAGGTGATCCAGCACGGCTTTGTAAAATACTATGAGGAGGCCAAGGCCCTCCTGGCCGCCCTCGACCCCAATGACCCCGCCTCCATCGACAAGCGCATTTTCTACCATGGAATCCTTGAGGTGTTAGAGGCCATCCGGGACTGGGGGGAGCGGCTCAGCGCATCCTGTGCCCGGAGGGCGGAGACGGAGAAGGACCCCCAGCGCAAGCAGGAGCTGGAAAAGATGGCGGAGATGATGAAACGGGTTCCCTGGGGCCCCGCGACCTCCTTCTATGACGCCTGCGAGACGGCCTGGGCTGTCTGCTTCTTCCTCTTCGTGGAGGGGGCGGGCCCCTCCATTACCTGGTCCCGTTTTGACCAGTACATGTACCCCTACTACAAGGCGGACATGGAAAAGGGCATCCTCACCCCGGAGAAGGCCATGGAGCTGATTGAGGAGCTGTACATCAAGGTGACGTCCAACGTGTGGTTCCAGTCCACCCAGATGGCCTACATCTTTGGCGGGTATTACCGCTATCCCCACCTGGACGTGGGGGGCCTAGATGAGAACGGCAAGGATGCCACCAACGAGCTGTCCTACCTCTGCCTGCGGGCCATGCGCTATGTGAAGACCACCTCTCCCGCCGTGTCCATCATGCTCCACCAAAAGACCCCGGACGCCCTGCTCTACGAGGCCTGTGAGCTGGCGGCGGAGGGCATGGGCCACCCCTCCTTCTTCAACTGCGAGAGCCTATACTCCATGTTGGAGCACCGGGCCGGGGGGCTCCACGGCTATTCCAACTATACCCGCAAGGACATTTTGAAGTTTGGCTCCCCCATTGGCTGTGTGGAGCCGGGGGCGGAGGGGCTGCAATACGGCCACACAGACTCTGGGATCATCAACGTGGCAGGCTGCGTGTTCGCCGCCGTCACCAACGGCAAAAAGGCCACCGGGGTGGACGGCAGCCTCTGCGGTGAGGTGGTCACCTATGAGAGCGGCGCGCCGGAGTCCTTCCAGAGCTTTGACGCATTTTACGAGGCGGTGAAGGGACAGGTGAAGTATGCCATCGACGAGTGCCACGCCAACCTGCTGATTTGCGAAAAGCTCCTGGCGGAGCAGTTCAACCTGCCTACCTTTACCATCCTCCTGGACGGGGCCCTGGAACGGGCCGTGGATGCCACCGCCGGCGGGGCTAAAGTGAACATCGGCCCCACCATGCAGATGGTGGGCTTCGGCACCCTGGTGGACTCTGTGGCCGCCATCAAGAAGGTGGTCTTTGAGGACCACGCCGCCACCCTGGCGGAGGTGGCGGAGGCCTGCATGAAGAACTTTGTGGGCTATGATGCCCTCCGGGCGAAGCTCCTTGCCGCCCCCAAGTATGGCAACGACGACGACTTTGCCGACGACATCGCCGCCGATTTGTGGAAGTGGTTCGCCGACTGCACCATGGTTTTGAAGATGTACCGGGGGCACTACTGCGACGCGGCCATTCAGATGGTCCAGTCCAACGTGGGCTATGGGGCCATGACCGGGGCCACCCCCAACGGCCGCCTGGCAGGGCAGCCCATCTCCGACACCATGTCTGCCACCCAGCAGGCGGACACCAACGGGCCTACGGCGGCGGCCCGGAGCTATGGGAAGCTGGACTTCCCGGCGTACACCAATGGCACGCTGCTGAATATGTGGATCAGCCAGTCGGAGCTGTTGGCGCAATCGTAAGGATAGGAGCGTCCGCCCAAGCCTGACGGCGGTGCCTCTGTCTCTCCGCCATCCTTTTGAGAAAGGTGGAGGAAAGCGTTTATCTATATCATCTTGAAAGGAGCGAAGGACTATGACAGCAACCATCCGTGATATACCCCTGAACTGTCCAGAGGCCACTTATGTGGAGCCGGTGTATAAGGAAGCTGGGATGCGTAACTTTACCAACCTGGTGCGCACCATGCTCAACGACTATGGGGTCTACCATGTCCAGTTCAACACCATCAATAAGGAGACCCTCATTGACGCCAAGGCCCATCCGGAGAACTACCCCACCCTGATGGTCCGGGTGGCGGGCTATAGCGTCTACTGGACAGACATTGCCGAGCGGGTCCAGGACGACATCATCAACCGCACGGAACACAGCTTCTAACGCCCTTGGGTATGGAGGGAAAAACGGCCCGGGTGTTCGACATCGGACGATTTCGGAACACCGACGGCCCTGGCATCCGCACCATTATCTTCTTCAAGGGCTGCCCCCTGCACTGCCTGTGGTGCAGCAACCCCTTTGGGCTGTCGTCTAAGCGGCAGCTGGTGGTGAAGTTCGCCAAGTGTACTGGCTGCGGCGCCTGTGAGGCGGCCTGTGCCCAGGGGGTGAACCAGGTAGGGGAGAAGGTACAGGTGGACTTTTCCGCCTGTACCCTCTGCGGGGCCTGCATAGAGGGCTGCACTGCCGGGGCTCGGATGATCTCCGGCAGAGAGTACACCGCCTGGCAGCTCTATGAGGAGGCCCGGAAGGATGCCGCCTTTTACCGGAAGGGCGGCGGGGGTGTGACCCTCTCCGGGGGGGAGGCCTTGCTGCAATATGAGGTGGCGGCGGAGACCCTACGGCTGTGCCGGAGCAACTACATCAACACCTGCTTGGAGACCTCCGCCTTTGCCCCCTGGGAGCAGCTCTGGGCGGTGGCCCAGTACTGCCACACGGTGTTCGTGGATGTGAAGCACATGGACGACGCCCGCCACAAGGCCCTCACCGGGGTGGGCAATGGGCTGATTTTGGAGAACATCCGTCGGCTGTGCCGGGCGCTGCCCCGCCGGGGGGGACGGGTAATCCTCCGCCTGCCCCTGGTGCCGGGGTACACCGACAGCCCGGAGAACGTGGCCGCCACCGCCCGGTTTGCCGCCAGCCTAGAGGGCGCCCCGGAGCTGAACCTGCTGCCCTACCACAACCTGGGGGAGAGCAAGTACGAGATGATCGGGGATGCCTACCCGTTGGAAGAGGTGGAGAGCCGGACGGGGAGGGACCCCCGGCTGTTGGAGCTCCAAACGCTGGCCCAGGAAGCTGCCCCGGAAAACCGGGTCAGCCTGGGCGGCGACGCCATTCTACTGGACTAGACAGCCCCTTTTTATGGAGTGTGCAAAAAAGGCCGCCAAGTGCGGCCTTTTTTGTGGGTTTTGAGCGGGACGTTTTTCGGCAAAATGATTGACACTCTGTCCCATTTGTAGTACTATAAACAAGCGCCTGTTTGGGGCGCAGTCTGCGATGATGCGGGAGATTGCTCCGAGAGGAGGTAACTTCCGCGGAGTATGTCCGTTGATCGGGCGGCTGGGAGATTCTGTTGAAGGGCATATATCGCCACAACAGAGGGAGGCCGGCGAAGTCTGCCGGTTTTCTTCATGCTTGCGGAGTGATACGCACGGATAAGTGGTAGGAATCTCTCACCGTACGAAGCGTGGCAAAGACATTGACACTTCGTATGATTCTAGGAGGAAACAACAACATGGCACAGAATGAAATGATCCGCATCCGGCTGAAAGCCTATGACCATCAGCTCATCGACCAGAGCGCAGAGAAGATCGTCGAGACCGCCAAGCGCACCGGCGCCACCGTCTCCGGTCCCATCCCCCTGCCCACCAAGAAGGAGATCGTTACCATCCTTCGCGCCGTCCATAAGTATAAGGATAGCCGGGAGCAGTTCGAGCGCCGCACCCACAAGCGCCTGATCGACATCAACAATCCCAGCCCCAAGACCATGGAGTCGCTGATGAGCCTGGACCTGCCCGCCGGTGTCGAGATCGAGATCAAGCTGTAACTGTTTCGCCAGCGATTCATTTTCGTGTACCCACTGCCTGTCGCTGCTTTGAGACAGGCGGGTCATGTTGACAAACCAATGACAGCCCAATGGTCAAGTTTGCCAACCAATAACCTTTCTTAAGGAGGAGAACCAACTATGGAAAAGGCCATCATCGGCAGAAAGATCGGCATGTCTCAGATCTTTGATGAAGCCGGTAAGGTCATCCCGGTCACGGTCATCGAGGCAGGCCCCTGCGTCGTGACCCAGAAAAAGACCGAGGAGAAGGACGGCTACAACGCCGTGCAGCTGGGCTTCCAGGACATCGCCGAACGCAAGCTCAGCAAACCCGAACAGGGCCACCTGCAAAAGGCAGGCGTTCCCCTGAAGAAGGTTTTGAAAGAATTCAAACTCAACGCCGCCGCCGACATGAACGTGGGCGACGAGGTCAAGGCGGACACCTTTGAAAAGGGTGATCACATCGACGTGACCGGCATCAGCAAAGGTAAGGGCTACCAGGGCGTCATCAAGCGCTGGAACGCCGCCCGCCTGAAGGAAAGTCATGGTACCGGCCCTGTCCACCGCCACGCCGGTTCCATGGGTTCGGGTACCGACCCCTCCCGCATCTTCAAGGGCAAGATCGGCGCCGGCCACATGGGCGCCGAGCAGGTCACGGTGCAGAACCTGGACGTTGTCAGCGTGGACCCTGAGTTCAACCTCATCGCGGTCTGCGGCGCGGTGCCCGGCCCCAAGGGCGGCATCGTCTACCTGAAGTCCACCACCAAGACCCTGCAGGTCAAGAAGGGCGAGGCTGGCGTCAGCGTGAACCCGCAGAAGGCTTCCGCACGTGCCAATCCCCAGAAGGCATCTGCAAGAAACCGCTAAGGAAAGGAGAGTTTGAGAAATGCCTAAAGCAACTGTTTATAATATGGCCGGCCAGCAGGTCGGTGAGGTGGAACTCTCCGAGGGCGTTTTCGGCGTAGAGCCCAATGAGAGTGCTGTCCATGCCGTGGTGGTCAACCACCTGGCAAACTGCCGCCAGGGCACCCAGAGCGCCCTGACCCGCGCTGAAGTCTCCGGCGGCGGCAAGAAGCCTTGGAGACAGAAGGGCACCGGCCGCGCCCGCCAGGGCAGCACCCGCGCCCCCCAGTGGACCCACGGCGGCATCGTGTTTGCCCCCAAGCCCCGGGACTACAGCTACCGCCTCAACCGCAAGCTCAAGCGCCTGGCCCTGAAGTCCGTCCTCTCCGACAAGGCCGCCAACGGCGACCTGCTGGTGGTGGACGACCTGAAGCTGGACGCCATCAAGACCAAGAGCATCAAGGGCTTCTTGGAGGCCGTGAACGCCGGCAAGACCATTTTCGTCACCCCCGAGGTCAACGAGAATGTGTACAAGTCCGCCCGGAACATCCCCGGCGTCTCCACCACCACCGCCACCATCCTCAGCGTCTATGACATCGTCAACGCCGAGAAGCTGGTGGTGGACAAGAAGGCCCTGGCCATCATCGAGGAGGTGTTCGCATGAAAACAGCTTACGACATCATCAGACGTCCTGTGATCACCGAGCAGTCCATGGCCGAATCCGAGAACAAGAAGTACGTGTTCGAGGTCGACCGGGGCGCCACCAAGATTGAAATCGCCAAGGCCGTAGAAGAGGTCTTCGGTGTGAAAGTCGTCAAGGTCAACACCCTGCACGTCACCGGTAAGCTCAAGCGCACCGGCCGTTATCCCGCCGGCCGCCAGAGCAGCTGGAAGAAGGCTGTCGTCACCTTGTCCGACGACTCCAAGTCCATCGAGTTCTTCGAAGGAATGGCATAAGGAGGTTAATGCACAATGGCTATCAAGAGCTATAAGCCCACAACGCCTTCCCGCCGTCACATGACGGTCTCCGCGTTTGATGGGATCGACAAAAAGGCCAAGCCGGAGCGCAGCCTGACCGAGACTCTCAAGAAGAACGCAGGACGCAACAGCTACGGCCGCATCACCGTCCGCCACCGCGGCGGCGGCAACAAGCGCAAGTACCGCATCATCGACTTCAAGCGGGACAAAATGGATATGACTGCCAACGTCCTGCGCTTGGAGTATGACCCCAACCGCTCCGCAAACATCGCCCTGGTCCAGTATGAGGACGGCGAGAAGCGGTATATCCTGGCCCCCGTAGGCCTGAAGGCCGGCGACCAGGTGGTCTCTTCCACCACCGCCGACATCAAGCCCGGCAACTGCCTGCCCCTGGCCAACATCCCCACCGGTACCGTGATCCATAACATCGAGCTGCACCCCGGCAAGGGCGGCCAGCTGGTCCGCTCCGCCGGCACCTCTGCCCAGCTCATGGCCAAGGAGAACGGCCAGGCCCAGATCCGTATGCCCTCCGGCGAGGTGCGCATCGTGCGCCTGGAGTGCAAGGCTTCCATCGGCCAGGTGGGCAACATCGACCATGAGAACATTTCCATCGGCAAAGCCGGGCGGAAGCGTCACATGGGCTGGCGGCCCACCGTCCGTGGCTCCGTCATGAACCCCAACGACCATCCCCACGGCGGCGGCGAAGGCAAATCCCCTGTGGGCCGTCCTGGCCCTGTTACCCCCTGGGGTAAGCCGGCCATGGGTTACAAGACCAGAAAGAAGAAGAACCCCAATGACAAGTTTATTGTCAAGCGCCGCAACTCGAAGTAAGGAGGAGACAGGTAGACTATGAGCAGAAGCATCAAGAAAGGCCCGTTTTGCGCTCCCGAACTTCTGAAGCGGGTAAAAGATATGAACGATTCCGGCGACAAGAAGGTGCTCAAGACCTGGAGCAGAGCCTCCACCATCTTCCCTGCGTTCGTCGGCCACACCATCGCTGTCCACGATGGCCGCAAGCACGTGCCCGTCTATATCACCGAGGATATGGTCGGCCACAAGCTGGGTGAGTTCGCCCCCACCCGCACCTTCCGCGGCCACGCCGGCAGCAAGACCGGTAAGTAAGGAGGAGAGAAGAAATGGAAGCAAAAGCCCATGTGAAATATCTGCGCATCTCTCCCCGTAAGGTGAAGATCGTTGCCGACCTGATCCGCGGCAAGAGCGTGGCCCAGGCCACCGCGATCCTGATGACGACCCCCAAGGCAGCCTCCGAGCCCCTGCTCAAGCTGCTCAAGAGCGCCACAGCCAACGCGGAAAACAACCACAACATGGACCCCGAAAGCCTGTATGTCTCCGAGGTCTTTGCCACCCCCGGCCCCATCATCAAGCGCATCATGCCCAGGGCACAGGGGCGTGCCTACCGCATCAACAAGAGAACCTCTCACGTCACGATGACCGTGGCTGAGAAGGCATAAAGGGAGGAGGCAGAATATGGGACAGAAAGTAAATCCCCACGGCCTGCGCGTGGGCGTTATCAAGGACTGGGATTCCCGCTGGTATGCCCGGGACGAGAAAGTCGGCGATCTGATCGTTGAGGACTACAACCTGCGTAAGTACCTGAAAAAGACCCTGTACTCCGCCGGTGTGCCCAAGATTGAGATCGAGCGCGACAATGCCGGTGAAAACGGCAAAATCAAGATCTACCTCCACTGCGCCCGCCCCGGCGTGGTCATCGGCAAGGGGGGCGCTGACATTGAGCGCCTGCGCCTCCAGCTGGAAAAGAAGCTGGGCAAGAGCGTGGCCCTGAACATCGTGGAGGTTAAGACCCCCGACACCGACGCACAGCTGGTGGCGGAGAATATCGCCCAGCAGTTGGAGAAGCGTATCTCCTTCCGCCGGGCCATGAAGAACTGCATGGGCCGCGCCATGCGTATGGGCGCCCGTGGCATCAAGGTCATGTGCTCCGGCCGTCTGGGCGGCGCCGAAATCGCCCGCAGCGAGTGCTACCACGATGGCACCATCCCCCTGCAGACCATCCGCGCTGACATCGACTATGGTTTCGCTGAAGCTGCCACCACCTACGGCCGCATCGGCATCAAGGTCTGGATCTATAAGGGCGAAGTCCTCAGCCAGACTCTGCGCACCACTCCCCGCACCTTGGACACCAAGAACTTCAAGGAGCGCCCCGACCGTCCTCGCCGCCGCGACGGCAGAGGAGGCTACAATCGTGACCGGAAGCCCGGCGGCCATGGCGGCAACCGTCCTCAGGGCGGCTACAATAACCGTGGTCCCCGGCCTGCTGCTGGCGCTCCGGCGCCGAAGGAAGGAGGCAACGCCTGATGCTGCTGCCGAAGAGAGTAAAATACCGCCGCGTCCACCGTGGCCGCCTGAAGGGCAAGGCCACCCGCGGCAACACCGTGACTTACGGTGATTTTGGTCTCCAGGCCACCGAGCCTGCCTGGATCACCAGCAATCAGATCGAGGCCGCCCGTATCGCCATGACCCGTTATACCAAGCGTGGCGGTAAGGTCTGGATCAAGATCTTCCCTGATAAGCCCATCACCGAGAAACCGGCCGAGACCCGCATGGGTTCCGGTAAGGGCTCCCCGGAATACTGGGTGGCCGTGGTCAAGCCCGGCCGGATCATGTTCGAGATCGCCGGCGTCTCCGAAGAGGTGGCCCGTGAAGCACTGCGTTTGGCCAGCCACAAGCTGCCCATCAAGTGCAAGATCGTGACAAAGGCAGACACTGCCCCGGCAGACGAGAATGGTGGTGAAGCATGATGAAGGCAAATGAAGTCCGTAAGCTGTCTTCCGCTGATCTGGAAAAGAAGCTGCTGGAGCTCAAGAAGGACCTGTTCCAGCTCCGTCTCCAGCATGCCACCAATCAGTTGGAAAACCCTGTCCGCATCACCGAAGTGAAGCGCGACATTGCCAGAGTCAAGACTGTTATCCGTGAGCAGCAGCTCGCCGGCCAATAAGGAGGAACTGAAACATGAGTGAAACCAGAACCTCTTCCCGTAAGACCAGAGTCGGCCTGGTGGTTTCGGATAAGATGGATAAGACTGTTGTGGTGGCCATTGCCGACCGTGTGGCCCACCCCCTGTATAAGAAAATCGTCAAGAGAACGTATAAACTCAAAGCTCATGATGAAAACAACACTTGTGGCGTTGGCGACCGTGTCCGCGTCATGGAGACCCGCCCCCTGTCCAAGGACAAGAGATGGCGCGTTGTTGAGATCATCGAGAAGGCGAAGTAAGGAGGTGCCGTAACATGATCCAGCAGGAATCCTATCTGAAGGTGGCGGACAATACCGGCGCCAAGGAGATCAAGACCATCCGGGTACTGGGCGGTTCTTCCCGCAAGTATGCCAACATCGGTGACGTGATCGTCGCTTCCGTGCGCAAGGCCGCCCCCGGCGGCGGCGTGAAGAAGGGCGAAGTGGTCCGCGCCGTTGTGGTGCGCACCGCGAAGGGTGTGCGCCGCGCCGACGGCAGCTATGTCCGTTTCGACGACAACGCCGCCGTGCTCATCAAGGACGATAAGAACCCCAGAGGCACCCGTATCTTTGGCCCAGTCGCCCGCGAGCTGCGCGATAAGGATTACATGAAGATCCTGTCCCTGGCTCCCGAAGTTCTGTAAGGGAGGGTACAAAGATATGAGAAACAAAATGAGCATCAAGAAGGACGACACCGTCGTCGTGATCACCGGCAAGGACAAGGGCCAGCGGGGTAAGGTTATCTCCGTGCTGCCCAAGGAGGGCAAGGTGGTCGTGGAAAAGATCAACCTGGTCTCCCGCCACACCAAGCCCCGCAAGCAGGGCGACGAGGGCGGCATCATCCAGAAGGAAGCCCCCCTGTATGCCTGCAAGGTGATGCGCGTCTGCCCCAAGTGCGACAAGCCCACCCGGGCTGCCAGCAAGATCACCGACGGCAAGAAAGTCCGTGTCTGCAAGCGCTGCGGCGCTGAAATCTAAGAGAGGAGGAGTCAATCATGCCTGAAATGCCGAATTTGAAAGCAAAGTACAGAGAAGAGGTTGCTCCTGCCCTCATGCAGAAGTTCAACTACAAGAGCACCATGCAGATCCCCCGTATCGACAAGATCGTCGTGAACGTGGGCTGTGGTGAGGCCCGTGAAAACGCCAAGATGCTGGACGCTGTGGTCCGGGACCTGGGCGTGATCACCGGCCAGAAGGCCATCGTGACCAAGGCCAAAAAGTCCGTGGCCAACTTCAAGGTCCGTGAGGGGATGCCCATCGGCGCCAAGGTCACCCTGCGTCAGGACAAGATGTGGGAGTTCCTGGACCGCCTGTTCAACGTGGCCCTGCCCCGTGTCCGTGACTTCCGTGGCATCAGCGCCAACTCCTTCGACGGCCGCGGCAACTATGCCCTGGGCGTGCGGGAGCAGCTGATCTTCCCCGAGATCGAGTATGACAAGATCGACAAGATCCGGGGCATGGACATCGTGATCTGCACCACTGCCAAGACTGACGAAGAGGCGAGAGAGCTGCTGAGCCTGATCGGCGCTCCCTTTGCCACCAGATAATTAGGAGGAGAACGATCAATGGCGAAATTATCCATGAAGCTCAAGCAGCAAGCTGAGCCTAAGTTTTCCACCCGCCGTTACAACCGGTGCAAGATCTGCGGCCGCCCCCACGCATATCTGCGTGACTACGGCATCTGCCGTATCTGCTTCCGTGAGCTGGCTCACAAGGGCCAGATCCCCGGCGTGCGGAAGGCTTCCTGGTAATCGTATGGTACTGCCGGTCGGATGAAGCAACTCGTTCGACCGACATTCCCATAGAATTCCCCAGCCGACGGCAATAGGTCGGTCTCTGGCCCGATACCTTGCCGCCGATACAGGCCCTGCCTGTAATTTAATAGGAGGTAAATACCTATGCACATTACGGATCCCATTGCGGATATGCTCACCCGTATCCGCAACGCGAACAACGCCAAGCACGACACTGTGGACGTCCCTGCTTCCAACATGAAGAAGGCCATTGCCCAGATCCTGCTGGACGAAGGCTATATCAAGGCCTTCCAGTTGGCGGAGGACGGCGCCCAGGGCGTCATCCACATCACTCTCAAGTACAACAACCCCGGCAAGGAGAAGGTCATCTCCGGCCTGCGCCGGGTCTCCAAGCCCGGCCTGCGCGTGTATGCCGGCGCTGACGAGCTCCCCCGCGTGCTGCGCGGCCTGGGTGTTGCAATCGTTTCCACGTCCAAGGGCGTCATGACCGACAAGGCTGCACGTGCGGCCCACGTTGGCGGCGAGGTCCTGGCATTCGTCTGGTAAGGAGGAGATTTTACTATGTCTAGAATCGGTAAAATGCCCATCTCTCTCCCCGCCGGTGTGGAAGTGACTTTGGGCGAGGGGAACCTGGTCACGGTAAAGGGCCCCAAGGGCAGCCTGACCCAGAAGCTCAGTGACAAGATTACCCTCAGCAAGGAGGACGGCGTGATCAACGTCAGCCGCCCCAACGATGAAAAAGAAAACCGTGCCCTCCACGGCCTGACCCGCACCCTGCTCAACAACATGGTGGTGGGCGTCACCGAGGGTTATAAGAAGGAACTGGACGTGAACGGTGTTGGCTACCGTGTGGCCAAGGAAGGCAAGAAGCTGACCATGAACATCGGCTACTCCCACCCTGTGGTGGTGGAGGAGACCGAGGGCATCACCATCGAAGCGCCCACCCCCAACAAGATCATCATCAGCGGCATTGACAAGCAGAAGGTCGGCCAGTTTGCCGCTGAGGTCCGAGGCAAGAGACCCCCGGAACCCTACAAGGGCAAGGGGATCAAGTATACCGACGAGGTCATCCGCCGCAAGGAAGGCAAGACCGGCGTGAAGAAGTAAGAAAGAGGTGTGCCTAAATGATTAAGAGACCCGATACCAACGCTCAGCGTCTAAAGCGCCATAAGCGCGTTCGCGGGAAAGTCTCCGGCACATCCGAGAGACCCCGTCTGAACGTATTCCGCAGCGGGACCAACATCTATGCCCAGGTCATCGACGACAGCAAGGGCTGCACCCTGGTCTCCGCTTCCTCCCTGGAAAAGGGATTTGAAGGCAAGGGCAACAACTGCGAGGCTGCTGCCAAGGTCGGCGAGGCCATTGGCCAGCGGGCCAAGGACAAGGGCATCGACACTGTGGTCTTTGACCGCGGCGGCTACCTGTACCACGGCCGGATCAAGGCCCTGGCCGAAGGTGCCCGCAAGGCCGGCCTGGAATTTTAATGGGAGGAGGAAACGAAAATGCCTAGATTTGAAAGAGAACCCAGCGAATATATTGAGAAAGTCGTTTCCCTGAACCGTGTCTCCAAGACCGTCAAGGGCGGCCGTGTGATGAAGTTCTCCGCTCTGGTGGTCGTCGGCGACGAAAAGGGCAAGGTGGGCTTCGGCCTGGGCAAGGCTGCGGAAGTTCCCGAAGCCATCCGCAAGGGCCTGGAAGCTGCCAAGAAGAACATGTTCAACATCACCCTCTCCGGTACCACCATCCCCCACGAGGTGATCGGTGAGTTCGGCGCCGGCCGCGTGCTGATGAAGCCCGCCGCGCCCGGTACTGGCGTTATCGCCGGTGGCCCGGTGCGTGCCGTGCTGGAGGCTGCCGGGATCAAGGATATCCGTACCAAGTGCCTGCGCTCCAACAACCCGCAGAACGTGGTCTCCGCCACCATGGAGGGGCTTAAGTCCCTGCGTGGCCCTGAGGCAGTGGCCAAGATCCGCGGCAAGAGCGTGGAAGAGATCGTGGGCTGAGGAGGGCTTAAACCATGGCTAATTTGAACATTAAGCTCGTCAAGAGCCTCAATGGCCGTATCGCAAAGCATAAGGCCACCGCCCAGGCCCTGGGCCTGCGCAAGATCGGCGACACCACCGTGCAGCCCGACAATGCTGCCACCAGGGGCAAGATCGCCCACATTGGTTACCTGATCCAGGTCACCGAGGAACAGTAAGGAGGGGCACGACATGAAACTGCATGAACTTTCTCCCGTCCCCGGCTCCAACGCCAAGTCCTACCGCAAGGGCCGCGGCAACGGTTCCGGCAACGGCAAGACGGCCGGCCGGGGACAGAAGGGCCAGTGGGCCCGCTCTGGCGGCGGTGTCCGCGTGGGCTTTGAGGGTGGCCAGATGCCGCTGGCCCGCCGTATCCCCAAGCGTGGTTTCAACAACATCTTCGCAAAGCCGCTGGAAGCCGTCAACGTCTCCAGCCTGGATAAGTTTGAGGATGGGGCTGAGGTCACCGCCGAGGCGCTGCTGGAGAAGGGCATCCTCTCCAAGTGCCAGTACGGCGTGAAGATCCTGGGCAACGGCAACCTGACCAAGAAACTGACCGTTCGCGCAAACGCCTTTTCGGCGTCTGCCAAGGCAAAAATAGAAGAGGCAGGTGGGAAGGCTGAGGTGGTCTAATGATTAAGACCATTCGCAATGCCTGGAAGCTGCCGGAGCTGCGCAACAAGCTCCTGTTCGTCCTCTTCGCCCTGCTGATTTTCCGCTTGGGTTCCGCGGTCCCGGTGCCCTATATCAACACGGAATATCTTCAGCAGTATATCTCCGCAAACTCCGGGACCATCTTTGGACTGCTCAACACCATGTCCGGTTCGGCCCTGTCCCGGGCTACGGTGTTCGCCCTGTCCATCCAGCCCTATATCAACG
This sequence comes from Evtepia sp., assembly GCF_056797215.1. Classification (NCBI taxonomy): domain Bacteria; kingdom Bacillati; phylum Bacillota; class Clostridia; order Eubacteriales; genus Evtepia; species Evtepia sp. The sequence goes on along the minus strand of NZ_JBQILM010000022.1, from coordinate 26,029 downwards.
CCTCCATCATCATCCAGCTGCTGACCATCGCCATCCCGGCCCTGGAACGCCTGGCCAAAGACGGCGGCGAAGAGGGCAAGAAGAAGATCCAATCCATCACCCGCTATACCACGCTGGGCATCGGCCTGCTTCAGGGCTATGGTTACTACACCCTGATCCGCAGCTATGGCCTGCTGAGCAACACCGGCGTGTGGCCCGGCATCGTAATCGTGGTGTCCTTCACCGCCGGCGCTGTGTTCCTCATGTGGTTGGGTGAGCAGATCACCGAGTTCGGTGTGGGCAACGGTATCTCCATCATCCTGTTTACCGGTATCGTCTCCCGCATCCCGGCCATGATCCAGACCATCTACACCGGCATCCGCAACTGGGCGGCCAATCCCGACCAGACCAATTGGACTGCGGATCAGATCGCTGCGTTCCACACCATGAACCCGGGCATCGCTGCCCTGCTGGTGGTGGGTATGCTGCTGCTGGTGGTCTTCATCGTCTTTATTAGTAACTCTGAGCGCAAGATCCCCGTCCAGTACGCCAAGCGTGTGGTGGGCCGGAAGATGTACGGTGGCCAGTCCACCCACATCCCCATCAAGGTCAACCTCAGCGGCGTGCTGCCCATCATCTTCGCCCAGTCCATTGCCATGATCCCTGCGACCATCGGCATGTTTGTGCCCTCCTCCCAGACAGAGGGGTCGGCCTGGCACACCTTCCTGACGGTGTTTAACTCCACCAGTCTCCTGTATGCCATCATCTATTTCCTGCTGATCTTCCTGTTCAGCTATTTCTACGCCACCATCCAGTTCAACCCCATCGAAGTGGCCAACAACCTGAAGAAAAACGGCGGCTTTGTCCCCGGCTTCCGGCCTGGCCGTCCCACGGCTGAGTTCCTGGGTAAGGTCCTCTCCCGTCTGACCTTCTTCGGTGCCGTCTATCTGGGTATCGTGGCCCTGCTGCCCATCATCACAGAGAATATCACCGGCATCGTCAACATGTCCATCGGCGGCACCTCCGTCATCATCGTGGTGGGCGTTGCCCTGGAAACCACGAAGATGCTAGAGGCACAGATGCTGATGCGCCATTACAAGGGCTTCCTGGAGTAAGGAGAGGAGTAGTTCAAGATGAAACTGATTCTTTTAGGCCCTCCAGGGGCCGGGAAAGGCACCCAGGCTGATATCCTCAGCAAGCGGCTTGCCATCCCCACCATCTCCACAGGCAATATCCTCCGGGCTGCCGTGAAAAACGGCACCCCGGTGGGCCTGAAGGCCAAAGAATATATGGACGCCGGGAAGCTGGTCCCCGATGAGGTGATCATCGGTGTGATCTCCGAGCGCCTGGCGGAGGCGGACTGCCAGAAGGGATATATCCTGGACGGCGTCCCCCGTACCATTCCCCAGGCCGAGGCCTTGGAAAAGGCGGGCATTGTTTTTGACGCGGTGGTCTCCATTGAGATCACCGACCAGGAGATCGTGGACCGCATGGCTGGCCGCCGGGTCTGCACCGCCTGCGGCGCACCCTTCCACGTGAAGAACATGCCCCCCAAGACCGAGGGCGTGTGCGATAACTGCGGAGGGAAGCTGGAGGCCAGAGCCGACGACAAGCCCGAAGTGGTCCGAGACCGCCTGGCGGTCTACCACAAGGAGACCGCTCCCCTGAAGGATTTCTACGGGGAGAGGAAGCTGCTGAAAAACGTAGACAATCAACCCACTGTGGCTGCAACCACCACTGCGATTCTGGATGCTCTGGGGCTTTAACCGATGATATCATTGAAGTCTGCCAGAGATATCGAGGGGATGCGCCGTGCAGGGCAAATTACCGCGGCGGCCCGCGCACTTGCGGGCAAAATGGTACGTCCTGGCGTGACCACTCTTGAAATAGACAATGCAGTACGCAAGTTCATCGTAAGCCAAGGGGCAAGGCCATCGTTCTTGCACTTCCCGGGACCACCGGGGACCCGGCCCTTTCCTGGGGCGGCCTGTATTTCGGTGAACGACGAGGTCATCCACGGGATCCCTGGAAAGCAGGTGCTCCGGGAGGGGGACATCGTCAGCGTGGACGTAGGCGCCTATATCGGCGGCTTTCACGGTGACTGCGCAGGCACCTTCGCCTGCGGGAAGGTCAGCGACGAGGCGGAACGGCTGATTGCCGTCACCGAGCAGTCCTTCTGGGCGGGGATCAAATTTGCCCGCTTCGGTTACCGTGTGTCCGATATCTCCCACGCCGTGCAGGATTACGTGGAGGACCACGGATTCTCAGTGGTGCGGGACTATGTGGGCCACGGCGTAGGCGCACAGCTCCACGAACCCCCGGAGGTCCCCAACTTTGGGAAACCCGGCCACGGCCCCCGGCTTGCTCCCGGGATGACCCTGGCGGTGGAACCCATGGTGAACCAAGGGGGGGCGCGGGTCAAGGTGATGCGGGACGGCTGGACCGTAAGGACAGCCGACGGCAGCCTGTCCGCCCATTATGAAAATTCCATCCTCATCACAAAGGGTGAGCCTGAGATCCTCACCCAGGTGGGGGACCTGCGCGTATGATAGTTCGTCAAGGCGATGTAGTACGCTCCGCCGCCGGCCACGACAAGGACCAATTCTTCCTGGTACTCCGGGAGGAGGGGGACTTTCTCTGGCTGGTGGACGGAAAAAGCAGAAGGTTTGAGACTCCCAAGCGCAAGCGGCGCAAGCACGTGGCTTCCGCGGGGGTCTGGACGCACCCGGTTACCGGCCGCCTGAAGGAAGGCGCGCCGGTGCTGGACAGTGAGGTCCGAAAGGCGCTGGCCGTCTTTCGGAAAAGGTTCAGTGAGACCAAGGAGGTATGACGCTTGGCAAAAAGCGACATGATCGAGCTGGAAGGGACTGTGGTTGAGGCGCTGCCCAACACCACGTTCCGGGTCGATATCGGAAACGATCACATCATTCTAGCTCATATTTCCGGAAAGCTCAGGATGAATTTCATCCGTATTCTGCCGGGTGACAAGGTTACCGTCCAGATCTCCCCGTATGATCTGACACGGGGGAGGATCACCTGGCGCAGTAAATCCACCAAGTAAGACGGAGAGGGAAGGGCCCTCTCTGCCGTGAGCAACAGGCTTACAGGAGGTAGAAAGTTATGAAAGTAAGACCGTCCGTCAAGCCCATGTGCGAAAAATGCAAGGTCATCAAGCGCAAGGGCAAAGTCATGGTCATTTGCGAGAACCCCAAGCATAAACAGAGACAAGGTTAAAAGGAGGCGCTGAAGGAATATGGCAAGAATTGCCGGCATTGACCTGCCGAAGAACAAGAGGGTTGAGATCGCCCTGACTTATATCTTTGGGATCGGACGCACCAGCGCCACCAAGATCCTGGAGGCAACGGGGATTAACCCCGACACCCGTGTCAAAGACCTCACCGAGCAGGACGAAGCTGCCCTGCGTGAAGTCATCAGCCGCGACTATCTGGTAGAAGGCGACCTGCGCCGCAACGTGGCAATGGACATCAAGCGCCTCACCGAGATCGGCTGCTATCGTGGCATCCGCCACCGTAAAGGCCTGCCTGTGCGGGGCCAGCGCTCCAAGACCAATGCGCGCACCCGGAAGGGGCCCAAGCGCACCGTGGCCAATAAGAAAAAGTAAGGGAGGGAGAGTATCGTATGGCTAATCCCAAGAAGAAGGTCGTCAGAAGACGCCGTGAACGCAAGAACATTGAGAAGGGCGCTGTGCATATCCGCTCTTCCTTCAACAACACCATGGTTACCGTGACCGACACTGCCGGCAACGCCCTTTCCTGGGCTTCCGCAGGCGGCCTGGGGTTCCGCGGCTCCAGAAAGTCCACCCCCTATGCAGCCCAGACCGCGGCAGAGACCGCTGCCAAGGCTGCCATTGAGGCCACTGGGCTCAAGAGCGTGGAGGTATACGTAAAGGGGCCCGGTTCCGGCCGTGAGGCTGCCATCCGCGCCCTTCAGGCTGTGGGCCTGGAAGTCACCATGATCAAAGACGTGACCCCCATCCCCCACAACGGCTGCCGTCCCCCCAAGAGACGCCGCGTCTAAGCGAAGGAAAGGAGAAAATCAATTATGGCAAAGAATACGCAGCCTGTCGCCAAGCGCTGCAAGGCGCTGGGCATTTCTCCTACCGTTATGGGTTACAGCAAGAAGGAGACCAACCGTAACCCCGGCGGCCAGATGAGAAAGAAAAAGAGCGAGTATGCCCTGCAGCTGGCAGAGAAGCAGAAGGTCAAGTTCGTCTATGGCATCCTGGAGAAGCAGTTCCGTTCTTACTATGAGAAGGCTTCCCGTATGCCCGGCAAGACGGGTGAGAACCTGCTGGTCCTGGTGGAGCGCCGCCTGGACAACGCAGTGTACCGCCTGGGCTTCGCCATGACCCGCCGGGAGGCCCGTCAGCTGGTGAACCACGGCCACTTCACCGTCAACGGCCGGAAGGTGAACATCCCCTCCTTCCTGGTCAAACCCGGCGACGTCATCGAGGTGGCGGAGAAGAGCCGCGCCTCCGTGAAGTTCAAGAGACTCACCGGGGAGGACGCCGTGATGGTGACCCTGCCCCAGTGGTTGGAGAGAGAGAAGAACAGCCTGAAGGGTACTGTGTCCAAGCTGCCCGCCCGCGAAGACATTGATATGCCCATTGAGGAGCACCTCATCGTCGAGTTGTACTCCAAATAATACCTTACCCTCGGCAGGAAAACGGAATGACGACACGGCGGGGGTCACCCCGCCCGACGTAAGAAGGAGGGTAATCAATGGTAGAAATCGAAAAGCCGCGCATCGAATGCATCGAGATGCCAGGGGACAACTCCTACGGCAAGTGTACTGTCGAGCCTTTGGAGCGTGGCTATGGAACCACGTTAGGGAATTCTCTCCGCCGGATCTTGCTGTCCTCGCTGCCCGGTACCGCAGTCACCAGCATTAAAATTGCAGGCGTCCAGCATGAGTTCAGCTCTATCCCCGGCGTAAAGGAAGACGTGACGGAAATTGTCCTGAACGTCAAGGGTATCATTGCCAAGCTCTACAGCGAGGGCAGTAAGACCGTATATATTGAGGCCGCCGGGGAGGGCGTGGTAAAAGCCGGTGACATCAAAGCCGACAGCGAGGTGGAAATCCTCAACCCCGATCACCCCATTGCCACTTTAGGGCCCGACGCGGTGCTCAACATGGAGCTGACCCTGTCTCACGGCAGAGGCTACGTACCCGCAGACCGGAACAAGACGCCTCAGACTGTCATTGGCGTGATCCCCGTGGACTCCGTCTACACCCCGGTGAAGAAGGTCAACTACACGGTGGAAAACACCCGCGTAAAGGATTTGACCGACTTCGACAAGCTGACGCTAGAGGTGTGGACCAACGGGACCATCGCCGCCAGGGATGCGGTATCCTTGGGCGCGCGCATCCTCTGCGACCACTTTATGCTCTTTACCGACCTCAGCGAGACCATGGGCAGCAAGTCCACGGTGGTGGAGAAGTCTCCGGATATCCGGGATAAGGTGCTGGAGATGACCATCGAAGAGCTGGACCTGTCGGTCAGAAGCTTCAACTGCCTGAAACGTGCCAACATCAACACCGTGGAGGACTTGATCTCCAAGACCGAGGACGAAATGATGAAGGTGCGTAACCTGGGCCGGAAGTCTCTGGAAGAAGTGATCAACAAGCTGGCCATGATGGGGCTGTCCCTGGCCAGCGACGAGAATTGACCCCTGCGTTCGGAGGGAAAGCCGAACCATCATTAAGGAAGGGAGTGGAACAACATGTCCGGTAACCGTAAGCTCGGCAAGCCTACTGACCAGCGCAGGGCAATGCTGAGAGCCATGGTGACCTATCTGCTGGAAAACGGCCAGATCAAGACCACCCTGGCCCGCGCCAAAGAGGTTGCTCCTCTGGCAGAAAAGATGATCACCTTGGGGAAGAAGAACGACCTGGCAGCTTACCGCCAGGCTCTGGCCTTCATCACCAAGGAGGACGTGGCCCACAAGCTGTTCACAGAACTGAACCAGAAATATATTGCCCGCGACGGCGGCTACACCCGCATCGTGCGCATGGGTCCCCGGAAGGGCGACGCAGCGGAGATGGCAATCATCCAGCTGGTTTGATGGAATAAACGCAAAAAGCAGCGTGTATTGGAAGAAATCCTATACACGCTGTTTTTGTTGCGTTGGGGCGGAAACTATGGTAGAATCCAGGGAGAGATGATGCCCATTGGGAGAGAAAGGAGCGCATCAATATGCACCTGCTGTTTGTGAATTGCTGCATCCGGGGAGAGGAATCCCGCACCCTGCGCCTGTGCCGGGTAGCCCTGGAAGAGCTGAAGAAGAAGTATGACCTGACGGTGGAGGAGCTTTGCCTAGACCAGGAGGAAATCCTGCCCCTAAACAGTGCCCGGCTGGATGCCCGCCATGCGCTGGAAAAAACGGGTGAATTCAGCGACCCCATGTTCCGCTATGCCCACCAGTTTGCCGGGGCGGATATGATCTTGATGGGCGCGCCCTATTGGGAGTTCCAGTTCCCCGCCATGCTGCGCTGCTATTTGGAGCTGATCTCCGTCAACGGCGTGACCTTCCACTATACCCAGGAGGGCATCCCCCAGGGCTTGGGGAAGGCCCGGCGCCTGCTGTACGTCACCACCGCCGGGGGAGCCATTGAGAACCGCAACTGTGGCTTTGACTACATCAAGACCCTCTGCGGGGATATGCTGGGCATCCCGGCGCTAGACTGGGCGGCAGCGGAAGAGCTGGACGTCTGGGGCGTGGACGTGGAAGGCAAGCTGGTAGAGGCAGAGCGGCAGCTCCGGCAGAAAATCCAGAGCTGGGACTAAGGGAGAGAATAGAGGAGGGACTTGCTATGAGCGAGTGTAAGAACATCATCACCATTGGCCGGGAATACGGTGCCGGAGGCCGGAGTATCGCCAAAAAAATCTCTGAGCAGTTGGGCATCCCCTACTATGACAAGGACATCATTAAGATGACAGCGGAAAAGACCGGCTTTACAGAGGAGATGATCCAGGGCACAGAAGAGAAGGAGGCCGGGCGGAACATCTTCAACTGGTTCATGCCCAGCGGTGCCGCCTCCTCCTACGACCAGGCCATCTTGGCCCAGGCCCAGACCATCCGGAAAATCGCCAAGGAGGGCCCCTGCATCATCGTGGGCCGTGGGGCGGACTACATCCTCCGGGACTTCCCCAACCTGGTGAACGTGTTTGTCTACGCCAACGAGGAGGATAAGATCAAATACGCCATGGATACCCATGGGGACAGCAGGGAGCAGGCAATCAAGCGGGTGCGGCACTCAGATACCGCCCGGGAATCCTATTACCACTACCTCACCCGCGCCCGCTGGGGCAACCTGAAAAACTATGACCTCTGCCTGAACAGCTCTCCCATCGGGAAGGAAGCCTGCGCGGATATCATCATGGCATACGCCCTGCGGAAGTAAAGGGAATACAAAGGGGACAATTCAAGTGAAAAAGGGGCCGCAGCAGGGGTAAAATCCTCTGCCGCGGCCCCGTTTTTGTGAAATCCGCCAATAAAAAGGGCCAAAAAAAGATTGACTTTCTTTGGCCAAAATGGTATAATACATCGTTATTATCAAAAGAAGGGACTGGCTACCTGTCCTATTCTGGCGTTAGTATAGCAGAAAACAACGAAAAGCACAACCGGCACGGGGAAAATCGACCCACGCCCCCGTGCGTTCGCAATGAGATATCCCCCATACACCAGCGGACTGAACAAAGCTGCCCCAAGCAGCCCAGTCTGCCATCCCTCCGTCAAAAAAGCGCCCTGGCTTTTTTGACGCCTTCTACGAAAGGACTGGTCAAGAGCAATGGTAAAGGATGTACACTACGGCAAGACCCTGCGCAAGAGCTTTGCCCGCCACGAAGAAGTGTTGGCCATGCCCAACCTGCTGGAGATTCAAAAAAATTCCTATCAGTGGTTTTTGGACGTGGGCCTGCAAGAGGTTTTTCGGGACGTGGCTTCCATCGGCGATTACGCCGGCAACTTGGAGCTCTCTTTCATTGATTTCACCATGGACGAGAAGCCCAAATATAACGTGGAGGAGTGCAAAGCACGGGACGCCACGTATGCCGCCCCCTTGAAAGTGCGGGTGCGCCTGCGCAACAAGGAGACGGAGGAGATCAAGGAGCAGGAAATCTTTATGGGGGACTTCCCCCTGATGACCAAGGGCGGCACCTTCGTCATCAACGGTGCCGAGCGCGTCATCGTCTCCCAGATCGTCCGCTCCCCTGGCGTGTACTATGCCCGCAACACCGACAAGGCGGACAACACCACCTTCGCCGTCACCGTGATCCCTGGCCGGGGCGCCTGGCTGGAATATGAAACGGACCTGTCCGACATCTTCAGCGTGCGTATCGACAAAAACCGCAAGCTGCCGGTGAGCTGCCTCATCCGGGCGGTAGGCCCCCAGACCGACGGGGAGATTTTGGAGCTCTTCGGGGAGGAACCCCTGCTGGTGAACACCTTGGAAAAGGACACCTGCAAAACCCGGGAGGAAGCGCTGCTGGAAATTTACCGCAAGCTGCGCCCCGGCGAACCCCCCACCCTGGACTCCGCCGAGACCCTCATCAACGGCCTGTTCTTCGACCCCCGGCGCTATGACATCTCCGCCGTGGGCCGCTATAAGTTCAACAAGAAGCTCTCCCTCTGGCCCCGCCTGGCAGGGCAGAAGCTGGCCGCCCCCTTGGCGGACCCCCGCACTGGCGAGATCGTGGCGGAGGCAGGGGAGACCCTCACCCGGGAGAGCGCCCAGGCCCTGGAAAACCGGGGCATCAGCGAGGCTTTGGTGGACGTGGACGGCGTCCAGGTGAAGGTGTTCTCCAACCGCATGGTGGACCTGGCCGCTTTCGTGGACTTCGACCCCGCGGAGTGCGGCATCACCGAAAAGGTGCGCTTTGATGTGCTGTGCCAGCTCTTGGAGGAGTACGGCAGCGACGCCGAGTCCTTGAAGGAGGCCATCCAGGAACAGCGGGATGCCCTCATCCCCAAGCACATCATCGTGGATGATATCATGGCCTCCATCAACTACTTGTGTACCCTCTCCCACGGGGTGGGTACCCCCGACGATATCGACCACCTGGGCAACCGCCGCCTGCGCTGCGTGGGTGAGCTGCTCCAAAACCAATTCCGCATCGGCTTCAGCCGCATGGAGCGGGTGATCCGGGAGCGTATGACCATCCAGGACTTGGATATCGTCACCCCTCAATCCCTCATCAACATCCGTCCGGTGACGGCGGCCATCAAGGAGTTCTTCGGCTCCTCCCCCCTGTCCCAGTTCATGGACCAGACCAACCCCCTGGCGGAGCTGACCCACAAGCGCCGTATGTCCGCCCTGGGTCCCGGCGGCTTGTCCCGTGACCGGGCTTCCTTCGACGTGCGAGACGTCCACTACAGCCACTACGGCCGTATGTGCCCCATTGAGACCCCTGAAGGTCCCAACATCGGCCTGATTTCCTACCTGGCCACCTACGCCCGCATCAACCGTTACGGCTTCATTGAGGCCCCCTACCGGAAGGTGGACAAGGAGACCGGGCTCGTCACCAGTGAGGTGGAATATATGACCGCCGACATTGAGGACGAGTACATGGTGGGTCAGGCCACAGAGCCCTTGGACGAGAACGGCTGCCTGGCCAATGCCCGTATCACCTGCCGCCACCGCAATGAGATCATCGAGGTGGACCGGGAGAAGGTGGATTATATCGACGTCTCCCCCAAGATGATGGTCTCCATCGCCACGGCCATGATCCCCTTCCTGGAAAACGACGACGCCAACCGTGCCCTCATGGGCGCCAACATGCAGCGTCAGGCCGTGCCCCTGCTCACCACCCAGGCCCCCATTGTGGCCACGGGTATGGAGCACAAGAACTGTATCGACTCTGAGATCGCCGTCCTGGCTGCGGACGATGGAGAGGTAGTGGCAGTGTCCTCCACCCACATTACCATGCGCTATGACGGGGGCAATGTGGTGGACTACCCCCTCATCAAGTTCCTGCGCTCCAACCACGGCACCTGCATCAACCAGCGGCCCATCGTCTCCCTTCACGACCGGGTGAAGAAGGGGGACGTGATCGCCGACGGCCCCTCCACCAACCAGGGGGAAATCTCCCTGGGCAAGAACATCCTCATGGGCTTTATGACCTGGGAGGGCTACAACTACGAGGACGCCATTCTCCTCAACGAGCGCATGGTGAAGGAGGACGTGTTTACCTCCGTCCACATCGAGGAGTATGAGACCGAATCCCGGGATACCAAGCTGGGCCCCGAGGAAATCACCCGGGATATCCCCAACGTAGGCGAGGACGCCTTGAAGGACCTGGACGAGCGCGGCATCATCCGGGTGGGCGCGGAGGTCCACGCGGGAGACATCCTGGTGGGCAAGGTCACCCCCAAGGGGGAGACAGACCTCACCGCCGAGGAGCGGCTGCTCCGGGCCATCTTTGGTGAGAAGGCCCGGGAAGTCCGGGATACCTCCCTAAAAGTGCCCCACGGGGAGAGCGGCATCATCGTGGACGTGAACGTCTTTACCCGGGAGGCCGGGGACGAGCTGAGCCCCGGGGTCAATATGGTGGTTCGGGTCTATATTGCACAGAAGCGGAAAATCTCCGTGGGCGACAAGATGGCCGGCCGCCACGGCAACAAGGGCGTGGTCTCCCGCATCCTGCCCCAGGAGGATATGCCCTTCCTCCCCGACGGCACCCCCCTGGATATCGTGCTGAACCCCCTGGGCGTGCCCTCCCGTATGAACATCGGCCAGGTGTTGGAGGTCCACTTGGGACGTGCCGCCCAGGCCCTGGGCTGGAAGGTGGCCACCCCCGTGTTCAACGGCGCCGACGAGAAGGACATCATGGAACTCCTGGCCCAGGCCGGTCTGTTCCGAGAAATCTATCCCAACGAGACCATCGCCGGCAAACAGCTTTATCTGATGACCGAGGACGGCAGCGACATTCGTGCCCTGGACGAGGAGGAAATGCTGGATGCCCAGCAGGTGCGCATCTGGCGTAAAGACGGCCGCCTGCGCCTGGCCGACGGCAAAACCAAGCTCTACGACGGGCGTACCGGCGAGATGTTTGAAAACCCCGTTACGGTTGGGTACGTCTACTTCCTCAAGCTCCACCACCTGGTGGACGATAAAATCCACGCCCGTTCCACCGGCCCCTACTCCCTGGTTACCCAGCAGCCCCTGGGCGGTAAAGCCCAGTTCGGCGGCCAGCGCTTTGGCGAGATGGAAGTCTGGGCCTTGGAGGCCTACGGCGCAGCCTATACCCTCCAAGAGATTTTGACCGTGAAGTCCGACGATGTCACAGGCCGTGTGCGCACCTACGAGTCCATCGTCAAAGGCCACAACGTTCCTGCCCCTGGCATCCCCGAGTCCTTCAAGGTCCTAGCCAAGGAGCTGCAGGCCCTGTGCCTGGACATCAAGGTCCTGGACAGCCAGGGCCAGGAAATCGAGCTGCGGGATGACGAGGAGGACAACTATCAGAACATCAACCAAATCCGGGACGACCGGGATGATCGGGATGACCGCTACGACGCGTATCGGGATTCCTACAACGAGGATGCCCAGTTCACCGCCGCAGGCTACAGCTTCAAGGAAAACAGCGACGACGACGGCCTGGAAGACGATAGCGACGACGAGGGTGATGAGGCCTTCGACGACGCCGGCGTATCCTATGATGAATAAAGAAAGGGAGGACGATGAGATATGAGCTATGCAGAGTTTGACGCCATTCGCATTGGCATCGCTTCCCCAGAACAAATCCGTGAGTGGTCCTACGGCGAGGTAAAAAAGCCGGAGACCATCAACTACCGCACCCTCAAGCCCGAACGGGACGGCCTGTTTTGCGAACGCATCTTTGGCCCCACCAAGGACTGGGAGTGCCACTGCGGCAAGTATAAGAAAATCCGCTATAAGGGCAAAATCTGTGACCGCTGCGGCGTGGAGGTCACCCGGGCCAACGTCCGCCGGGAGCGGATGGGCCACATTGAGCTGGCCGCCCCGGTAAGCCATATCTGGTATTTCAAGGGCATCCCCTCCCGGATGGGCCTGCTGCTGGATTTGTCCCCCAGGATTTTGGAAAAGGTTCTGTACTTCGCTGCCTATATCGTCACCAACCCCGGCTTTGCCCCTCTGACCAGGAACCAAATCCTGTCCGAGAAGGAATACCGGGACCTGCGGGAAAAGTACGAGGACGATTTTGAAGCCGGGATGGGCGCCGAGGCCGTGAAGCGTTTGCTGGCGGATATCGACCTAGACCAGCTCTCCACCCAGCTCCGGGAGGAGCTGCGCCATGCCTCCGGCCAGAAAAAGGCCCGGATCGTCAAGCGCCTAGAGGTGGTGGACGCCTTCCGGGTCTCCGGGAACAAGCCCGAGTGGATGATCATCGACGTGCTGCCGGTGATCCCCCCGGAAATCCGTCCCATGGTCCAGCTGGACGGCGGCCGCTTCGCCACCTCCGACCTCAATGACCTGTACCGCCGGGTTATCAACCGTAACAACCGCCTCAAGCGCCTCATCCAGCTCAACGCGCCGGATATCATCGTGCGCAACGAGAAGCGGATGCTCCAGGAGGCGGTGGACGCCCTCATCGACAACGGCCGCAGAGGCCGTGCCGTCACCGGGGCCAACAACCGGGCCTTGAAGTCCCTGTCCGATATGCTCAAGGGCAAGCAGGGCCGCTTCCGCCAGAACCTGCTGGGCAAGCGGGTGGACTACTCTGGCCGAAGCGTTATCGTGGTGGGCCCGGAGCTGAAAATCTATCAGTGCGGCCTGCCCAAGGAGATGGCCATTGAGCTCTTCCGCCCCTTCGTCATGAAGAAGCTGGTGGAGGAAGGCCAGGCTAACAACATCAAGTCCGCCAAGAAGATGGTGGACCGGGGCCGCGCCGAGGTCTGGGATGCCCTGGACTTTATCATCAAAGAGCATCCCGTCATGCTAAACCGCGCCCCCACCCTCCACCGCCTGGGAATCCAGGCCTTTGAGCCGGTGCTGGTGGAAGGCCGGGCCATCAAGCTGCACCCCCTGGTTTGTACCGCCTTCAACGCCGACTTCGACGGCGACCAGATGGCCGTCCATGTGCCTCTGTCCGCCGAGGCCCAGGCGGAAGCCCGTATTTTGATGCTCTCCGCCAACAACCTCCTGCGTCCCCAGGACGGCGGCCCTGTTACCGTCCCCACCCAGGATATGGTGTTGGGCTCCTATTACCTCACCTATGAGAAGGATGCCCCCGCCGACCCCGCCTATATCTACGCCGACCCCCAGGCGGCAGTGGCTGCTCTGAATGCCGGGGAGATCAGTGAGCGGGACCGAATCTGGATCGACAACGAGGACCGGCTCCTGCCCACCTCCGGCTATGAGGCCCGCTTGGCTGTGGAGACCGGCGGCGAGCCCAAGGAGATTTTGCACACCTTCGCTGGCCCCGACGAGGCCCACTTGGCCTACGCCGAGGGTGAGTTGGAGCTCCATGTGCCCATTATGGTGCGCATGAGTGCGGAGATCGACGGGGAGATATGCCACAAGCTGGTGCGCACCACCGTAGGCCGGCTGATCTTCAACGAGGGCATCCCCCAGGACCTGGGCTTTGTGGACCGGGAGGACCCAGACCAGCGCTTTGAGCCGGAGATCAACTTCGTCTGTGGCAAGAAGCAGTTGGGGAAAATCATCGACAAGTGCATCGTCCGCCACGGCTTCACCCAGTCGGCGGAAGTGCTGGATATCATCAAGGCCCGTGGCTATCACTACTCTACCCTGGGCTCCCTCACCGTTTCCATTTACGACATGACGGTGCCCCAGCGGAAATATCCCCTCATCCGGGAGACGGAGAAGGAGATCGTCAAGATCGAGCGCCAGTTCAAGCGGGGTTTCCTCACCAACGACGAGCGTTACCGCCTGGTGGTTAAGGCCTGGGAGGAGACCACCAAGGACGTCACCGAGGCCCTGCAAAAGGGCCTGGACCGCTACAACCCCATCTTCATGATGGCGGACTCCGGTGCCCGTGGCTCCATGGCCCAGATCCGTCAGTTGGCCGGTATGCGTGGCTTGATGGCCGATACCTCCGGCCGTACCATCGAAATTCCCATCAAGGCCAACTTCCGGGAAGGCCTGTCCGTCCTGGAATACTTCATCTCCTCCCGAGGCGCCCGGAAGGGCTTGGCAGATACCGCCCTGCGGACCGCCGACTCTGGATACCTGACCCGGCGTCTGGTGGATGTGTCCCAGGAGGTGATCATCCGGGAGAAGGACTGCGGCACCACCGAGGGTATCGTGGTCAGCGAGATCAGCGAAAACGGCCAGGTGATCGAGCCCTTTGCCGAGCGCTTGAAGGGCCGCTGCCCTGTGGACGACGTGGTGGACCCCGAGACCGGGGAGGTCTTGTTTACCAACGAACACATGCTTACCATGGACGACGCCAAGTTCTTGGAGTCCAGGGGCTTCACCAGCCTGAAAATCCGTTCCGTGCTCACCTGCCGGGCCCGTACCGGCGTGTGCTCCCGCTGCTACGGCATGAACCTGGCCATCGGTGAGCCGGTGGGCGAAGGCGAGGCTGTGGGTATCATTGCCGCCCAGTCCATCGGTGAGCCGGGCACCCAGCTGACCATGCGTACCTTCCACACCGGCGGCGTGGCCGGCGGCGATATCACCCAAGGTCTGCCCCGTGTTGAGGAGCTCTTCGAGGCCCGGAAGCCCAAGAAGATGGCCCAGCTGGCAGAGATCAGCGGCCGGGTTACCTTGGAGGAGAGCAAGCGCATCACCGTGTGTAACGTCACCATCACCGCCGACGACGGCGAGGTGGTCACTTACGCCCTGCCCTATAGCTCCGGCATCCGCTGTAAGGATGGCGACCTGGTGAAGAAGGGCGACCAGCTCACGGAAGGCGCCCTGTCCCCCCACGAGGTGCTGCGCACCCGGGGCGTGTCCGCTGTCCACGACTACCTGATCCGGGAGGTCCAGAAGCCCTACCGCCAGCAGGGCGTGGATATCAACGACAAGCATATCGAGATCATTGTGCGCCAGATGATGCGCAAGGTCCGGGTGGAGGAGGCCGGGGACTCCCAGCTTCTCTCCGGCTCCACCATTGAGCTGATGGAGTTTTTGGATGCCGAGGCAGAGGTCCGGGCCCGGATGGAAGCAGGGGAGACCCATGAGGACGGCAGCGAGCTGGTGATGCCCACCGCCACCACCCTGCTCATGGGGATCACCAAGGCCTCCTTGGCCACAGACTCCTTCCTCTCCGCCGCCTCCTTCCAGGAGACCACCAAGGTCCTCACGGAAGCGGCCATCAAGGGAAAGGTGGACCACCTCATCGGCTTGAAGGAGAACGTCATCATTGGCAAGCTGATTCCCGCAGGCTCCGGCCTGTCGGTGTACCGCCAGATGAACCCCAGGGAAGAGGAGCCCCTGCCCAGCAGAAACGGCTATGCCGCCGTGGCTGCCGTGGCGGCCACCACCGACGCAGAGCCGGAGGAGGCCGAGGACGAGGCAGAGGATACCTTGGAGCTGGAAGAGATGGAGGATACCATGGAATTGGAAGAGGCAACCATCCCCGCCGCTGGCGGCGTGGAGATGGACGAGGTCCTCTCTGTGAGTTTCGACGAATAAAGAAAAAACCGGCTGCGGTGAGATACCGCAGCCGGTTTTTAACCAATTTTACCCACAAAGTCAAGGGTTCTGTAGTAGTCGAGTTCAATAAAATCTGTAGGTGTTACATGGACGGCGTCTTTTTCAAAATAGTTTAGGCCTGCATGTTCCAACATGGTATAAATGAACTGGGAGCAAAACATGATATTGGGACGCAGGGTGACCTTGAACAGCAGGCCCAACAGGTTATATGCGCTGCCCTCCTGGTTGATTTCACGGATCTTATCAAGGATGGCCCGCTTCTGGCTGTAGGTTGCCGGGAGCCGGTACAGCATCATGGTAGCGCCTGCCCGTTGGGTCAGTTGGGTTACAGCTTCGGGGTTAAGGCCTGGGGATGCTATTCTTTCCCCTCCATTGTAGCTGACCAGGGTGTTTAAGTCCCGGTCAAACGCCAGGGAGACGTGGTTGTATTGCCGGTTTGTGAAAAGCCCGATCAGTTCACTAGAAGCGCTTTTTGATTCGGTGAGGATAAGGTACACATAGCCGTCCTGCAACGTTTTTTCAGCCTGTTCAAAATAGCTGCTGGGGAGACTGCCGTTGTTGATGTAGGAAAAGAAGCTGTGGCGGGGCAAGCTATGTGCAATTTCCAGCAAACAGCCTTTGGGCAGGGTTTTTCTTGCAGTGGTGAAAACAGCGCAGCCGCGCAAAAAGGTAAAAGAAATAATCAGGAGATATATCATAGAATCCCTGCGGGGAAGGGGAGTGGTGCAGGTGACTGCACTGGCCACAATACACGCAGAGAAAAAATGCATGGTTTTCATGGAAGTTCTCTCTTTCTATGAGGGTCAAGGAAATATATATGGTAAGGGGAGCCATGAAAGGGTTGGTTGCACCCCACGAATGTTTCGGTGAATTAGAGACAGAGCCTGCCAATCCCAATGGTGGCAGCTTTTCCGATAAAATGAACCGTTAATTTTTAATTATATCCACTGCATATGAAAAAATCAAGGCCCGGAAGGCCTCTTTTTTGATGGAAAAGATGCTATGTTTTCCTACGGGGATTTGCTATAATAAAACAATGATGAAACAAAATAGGGGGAGGAATACCATGACGCCAATGCAGACACTTCAGGCCACCCTTCGAGAGCGGCTGCCCCAGTTGGAGCTGCGGGAGAGGGAACCCATGGCCCAGCACACCAGCTTTAAGGTGGGGGGCCCGGTGGCCCTGATGGCCCTGCCCAAGGAGGCGGAAAGCCTGCCCATTCTCCTACACTGTGCCTGGGAGGCGGGGGTGGTGCCCTTCTTCCTGGGGAAAGGGTCCAATCTCCTGGTCAGTGACCAGGGGGCGGAGGCTTTCGTGGTGAAAACAGCGGGAGGGCTGGGCCGGCTGGAACGGACCGGGGAGACCTCCCTCTATGTGGGGGCCGGGGTGACCCTGGCCCAGGCGGCGGTGTTTGCCGCCAACCAGAGCTTGACAGGGTTGGAGTTTGCCCACGGCATCCCCGGCACCTTGGGGGGCGGGGTGTTCATGAACGCCGGGGCCTACGATGGGGAGCTGTCCCAGGTGCTGCGTTGGGTGGACTGTGTGGACCCGCAGGGGCAGCCCCACCGGCTGGAACTGCCGGAGCTGGAATTGGGCTACCGCAGCAGTGTCTTTGCCCGGCTGCCCTGGCTGATCCTGGGAGCGGGATTGGAATTGGCGCCAGGGGAGACGGAGGCCATCCGTGCCCGTATGGCGGAGCTGGCCCAGCGGCGGCGGAGCAAGCAGCCCCTGGAATACCCCAGCGCCGGCAGTACCTTTAAGCGTCCGCCGGGCCAGTTTGCCGGGGGCCTCATTGAGCAGTGCGGCTTGAAGGGGGCCCGGGTGGGAGGCGCCCAGGTGTCGGAAAAGCATGCGGGCTTCGTGGTGAACACCGGCGGCGCCACCTGCCAGGATATCTTGGCCCTCATCCGCCAGGTGCGGGAGACGGTGCGGCGGGAGACCGGGGTGCTTTTGGAGCCGGAGGTCCGCCTTTTGGGCTGTAGCTTGTAAGAGAAACAAAGGAGAATGCTATGAAGGATCGTTTTTATATGCTGATGCTGGCCACCAGCGGCAACGAGAGAAATGAGACGAAATTTGAGCACTACCAGGACGTGAAAGAGGCGGAGGCTGTGGTCCAGGATTGGCTTGTACGCTACTGCGGCATGGAGGTCATCCCCTATGGACAGGAGGAGGCCGTCCGGGGGGCCAACGACGGGCGGCTCCCAGAGGACGCGTTTCTCTGCCCCCTGGTGGAGAAGCCCCAGGATTTGGTGAAGTATAACGGCTTTTACGACTACGGGAGCCTGGGGGTGTTCAACCTCTTCCTCACTCCGGTGTGCGACAAGGAGGACGCCCAGCGCTTTTGCAACGGCATGAACAAGGAATATGAGATCGACAAAGAGTTCAGCCAGCGGGCGGACCAGATGATGGAGCAGCTCCATACTTTCGTGCGCTCCTTTGAGGACGAGACCGTGGACCCCGGTGAGGCGGAGGCGGCCATCCGTACCTTCCTCCTCCAAGGGGGCTTCAGCCTGTTCGACTTCGGGGAGGCCACCCCCAATATGGTCTTTCTGCCCAGCGATGGAAGCCCCTGGCAGAGCCTATAAGCACAGCGGAACAACCAGGATCCAAGGAAACCATGGACAGGAGAAGCGCGGACCGGAAGCTCTTACCGGCCCGCGCTTTTTTCACCCTTTCCCGCCCCCCAGAATAGAATGACCAGGAGGGAAGGAGGTATTGCTATGGAGGCAATGGATCGGGAGCGGAACATTTGGGTGGTGGGCGGAGACCAACGCCAGCGGGCCCTGGTGCGCCTGCTCCGGGAGGATGGCCACACCGTCCGCCTGGCGGGCCTAGAGGACCAGGACCTGGGCACGGAACCCCTGGGGCCAGGGCTGGCCTTGGCCCACTGTGTGATTCTGCCCCTGCCGGTGACCCGGCCGGATGGGACGCTCAACGCCCCCCTGAGCCGGGAGGCGTTGTCCCTGGAATCGCTGTTGGAGTACATGGAGCCGGGGCAAGTCCTTTGCGGGGGCATGGTGTCCCCGGCGGTGCGGGCGCTGGCGGAAGGCCGGGGCCTGCGGGTCTTTGACTATTATGCCAGGGAGGAGTGTATGGTCACCAACGCCGTGCCCACCGCAGAGGGGGCCGTCCAGGTGGCCATGGAGGAATTGCCCACCACCCTGCACAATGCCCGGGTGCTCATCCTGGGCTTTGGACGGGTGGGGAAGCTCACCGCCCACCGGATGGGGGCCCTGGGGGCCCGGGTGACGGTATGCGCCAAGCGCTATGAGGACTTGGCCTGGGCGGCGGCCTATGGCTGCGACACCCTGCGCCTGGAAACCCTCTCCTATGAGCTGGGGGGCTTTGACCTCATCGTCAACACCATCCCTGCCCGGGTGCTGTCCCCCCACCGGCTGTCCCAGGTGAACCCGGAGGCGTTCATCCTGGACTTGGCCTCCGCCCCCGGCGGGGTGGACCAGGGGGCAGCCCAGGAGCTGGGCCTGCGGGTGCTCCAAGCCCCCGGCCTTCCCGGACGGACGGCCCCGGTGACCGCAGCGGCGGCCATCCGGGACGCAGTCTACCACATACTCTGGGAACTGGAGGAAGCACCATGAGTGAAGAACGGGTGGGATTCGCCCTGACTGGATCCTTTTGCACGTTAGAGACCACCCTGGCGGCCATGGAGGCGCTGGCAGAGGACTACCCTGATATCCTCCCCATCGTCTCCCCGGCGGTGGCAGACACCGACACCCGCTTCGGCCGGGCGGAGGATTTCCATGCCCGGATCACCCAGCTCTGCGGCCGGGGGGTCATCGACAGCGTCCGGGAGGCGGAGCCCATTGGGCCCAGGAAGCTCCTGGACGTGTTGGTGATCGCCCCCTGTACAGGGAACACCTTGGCCAAGCTGGCGGCGGGCATCGCGGACACCGCCGTGACCATGGCCGCCAAGGCCCACCTGCGCAACGGCCGGCCGGTGGTCCTGGCAGTCTCTACCAACGACGGCCTGGCAGGGGCGGCCCGGAACATCGGGGAGCTCCTGTGCCGGAAACACTACTACTTCGTCCCCTTCCGCCAGGACGACCCCGAGGGGAAACCGACCTCTCTGGTGGCGGACTTGGGAAAGCTCACCGACACGGTGGCCGCGGCCCTAGAGGGGCGGCAGCTCCAACCCTTGCTGTTGGGGCCGGCCTGAGCTGGGACATAGCAGGGCAGGGCCAAGGGGGTATCCCGTGGCCCTGCCCCCGGCGGGGCTTATAGGCTGACCACCTTGGTGGCTATCGTCTCCCGAAAGGCCCCGTCGTGCTCTACAAAGAGCATGGTGGGGGCGAAGTGCCGGAGCAAGTCCTCAATCTGCATCCGGGAGTAGATGTCGATATAGTTCAGGGGTTCGTCCCATACATATAGGTGGGCCTGCTCACATAGGCTCTTGGCCAACAGCACTTTCTTTTTTTGCCCGGCGGAGTAGTCCTCCAAATTCTTTTCAAACTGCACCCGGGCAAAGCCCATCTTTCGTAAAATTGCCAGGAACAGGCTGCTGTCAAGCTTGGCCTCTTGGATGAATGCGGAGAGCGGGCCTTGCAGGTGGCTGGTGCCCTGGGGCACATAGGAGATCACCAGGCCAGAGCCCAGGGTGACGGTGCCGCTGTGGGGGACCGGCTCCCCCAGGAGCAGCTTGAGAATGCTGCTTTTCCCGCTGCCGTTGCGGCCCTCTAAGGCGATCCGTTCCCCACGTTCCACAGAAAAGGAGAGGGGCGGGCAAATCTGGCGCGCGCCATATTGGATGGACACCTCTGAGAAAGCGGCCAGCACCCGGGCGTGGTAGGGCTGGGGAAAGAGCTTCAAGGCCTCGGCGGTCTCCACATTTTTCAACAGGCTGGATGTTTCCTCCAAGGCCTGCTGCTGCCGGGCCTCCAGGGCCTTAGAGCGTTTCATCATCTTGGCGGCTTTGTGGCCGATATAGCCTTTGTCGTAGGCACCGGCCTTGGAGGCCTCCACCCGGTCCGACCACACCCCAGAGCGCTTGGAGGCCTGCTGCAAGCGCCGGATATCCTTTTGCAGCTTCTGGTTCTGCGCGGCCTCAAAGTCCTGCTGCCGCTGGAAGTTGTCCAGCCAGGAGGAGAAATTGCCGCTCTGGACGTCGATGGTGGCCCGGTTCAGGGAGAGGATGTGGTCCACGCAGCCGTCTAGGAAACGGCGGTCGTGGGAGACCAGGATGAAGCCGGACTTCTTGTTCAGATAAGCGGCCACCAGGGCCCGGGCACGGCTGTCCAGGTGGTTGGTGGGTTCGTCGATGAGGAGGAAATGCCCCGGGTTGAGGAAGAGGGCGGCCAGGAGCAGCTTGGTCTGCTCCCCTTGTGAGAGAGTTAGGAAGGGCCGCTGCAACACCTCCCACTCCACTTCCAGGTCAGCCAGCTCCCGGAGGAGCTCCCACGCTTCGGCCTGGGGGCATACCTCTTCCAACACCGCCTGGGCGGGGCGCTCTGGCTGGCGGACGGGGTAGGGGAAGTAGTCAAAGGGCACGGAGCCGTGGATGTGCCCGCTGTAGTCATAGGCCCCCAGAAGGAGTTGGAGAAAGGTGGTTTTCCCCCGGCCGTTCCGCCCCACAAAACCCAGCTTCCAGGCGGTGTCAATCTGGAAATTGACCTGTTCAAAAATGGGGTCATAGCTGCCGGGATAGGTGAAGCTCAGGTTTTCGACTTTGATCATAGACATGATACCATGCCTCCCTTCAAAACATAAAAATAAGAGCTGCAAGAAAGCAAGTTCTTGCAGCTCGTCACAGCACACCCCGCCCCTGGCAATAGGCCAGTGGCGGCGGGATCAGACGGGGAAGAGATGGTTCACTTTCTTGCAAATGGGCGCAGCTATACCAGGGTACAGCCGCTGAATCCAGTTTTACTTGCAAGAAATATGACGCATCTTCCCGCCCCTCTCTTCATTCAGTTGCGCTCAGGATACCACAGCTTGGGGGAAAAAGCAAGCCCTGATTTTTTATTGTAAAAGTTTGGTTACCCCTTGACAGAAGGGGCATAATAGAGCATAATAAAACTTCAAGTAGGCCTGCACTGGCTGGCAGGAAGGGAGGTGCCCACCTTGGGAAAAGAGAGCGTCAAGCAGATCGCCAAGAACAAAAAGGCTTTTCACGATTATTTCGTGGAGGAGCGCTATGAGGCGGGCATCGAGCTGGCCGGAACAGAGGTCAAGTCCATCCGTATGGGCAACGTGAATCTGAAGGACTCCTTCTGCACCATCAAGGATGGGCAGATGTCCCTTAACGGGATGCACGTGAGCCCCTATGAAAAGGGGAATATCTTCAACCGGGAGCCCCGCCGTCCCCGCCGCCTGCTGATGCACCGGCGGGAGATCGCGAAACTCTTCGCCAAGATCAAGCAGGATGGCTACACCCTCATCCCCCTGAGCCTGTACTTTAAGGGCCCCAGGGTGAAGGTGGAGGTAGGCCTGTGTAAAGGCAAAAAGCTTTACGACAAGCGAGAGGCCGCGGCCCAGCGAGACGCCAAGCGGGAGATGGACCGGGCCCTGAAACAGCGATAGACTACTTAAATAGCGCACCATAGCGCGGCAGCGCTTTTTTCGGATGAAAAGGAGAATCGAAACTATGGCAGACAATCCTATCGTTACCATCGAGATGGAGGATGGCGGCAAGATCGTGGCCGAGCTCTATCCCGACGTGGCGCCCATCAGCGTCAACAACTTTGTGAGCCTCATCAATAAGGGCTTCTATGACGGCATCATCTTCCACCGGGTCATCTCTGGCTTCATGATCCAGGGGGGCGACCCCCAGGGTGTGGGCATCGGTGGCCCTGGCTATTCCATCAAGGGCGAGTTCGCCTCCAACGGCGTGCCCAACGACTTGAGCCATACCAGGGGTGTCCTCTCTATGGCCCGTGCCCAGGACCCCAACTCCGCCGGCAGCCAGTTCTTCATCATGCATGCTGACGGGGACTTCCTGGATGGCCAGTACGCCGCTTTCGGTAAGGTTACCGAGGGCATGGACGTGGTGGACCGCATCGCCGGGGTTAAGACCAACTCCAGCGACAAGCCCAAGGAGGACCAGCGCATGAAGAAGGTGATTGTGGAGACCTTCGGTGTGGAGTATCCGGAACCGGAGAAGCTGTAACCACGGAAAACCGTTGATTTTTTGCACACGAATTTGCACACGATGCCTTGGCGGCTGCCCGTTGGAGGGCAGGCGTCAAGGCAACACCGCGCCTTTACTGAACCGTTGTCAGGATATATCCTAATGTTTTTTCAAATATGGGGGCGTACTGGTTTCGACGGGGACATGGGGGCAGGAGTAGCGGGCGGATGCGCCTAACATCCTTAAAATGGGCAACTTATAAATTAAAGAACGACGATAACGTAGTTCTCGCCGCGGCTTAAAGCGGCCGTCTGACCCGGAAGGACCACGAGCCGGACTCAGGCGTGATCTAAGTGGTGCACGTGACCGGGGTAAGCTTTGCCCCCGGCATGACAAATGAAGCTACTAAGCCATGAAGCATGACGGTTTGCGTCATGGTAAGGGAATGCAAAGAATCGTCTGCGCCCGGAGAGGTTCCTGAGGAAGTGTTTTCGGACGGGGGTTCGACTCCCCCCGCCTCCACCAGCCTGCGTTGATGAAAAAGATGCAGGAGAAAAAGCCACACTTTTGTGTGGCTTTTTCGCATATTTCACAACAAAACAGGCCAAAATCATGAAAAAGAGTCAAGTTTCCCAGAAATAGGTAGCGTGATTCAAAAATCACGCAAAGAAAGATGCCAAAACGTCTTTTTGGGCTTTTCTGGAAGCTGGAGGGACTCGAACTCTTTCGCACAACTAAAAATGAAAAAATGACCGCTAGACGCCGTCTGCGACCCGCCGGAAACCCGGCAGGGACGCAGGCGGCGTTTTTGCGTTCCTTGAGACTGTTCAGATTGGTAGTTATGCTTACATTGTCCATCATTCCTTGGTAGTCTTGGTAATCGCTTTCCCGCCTACCTTCGAGTATGATTGCTTCAAGACCAAACGGAGGAGGGAATTCTATGGAAGAACGAAAAAACCTCTGCGCGCTCATCCCCATCGAGCTACACAACCAAGTGACGGAAGCCAGGGAGCAGTTAGGCCAGACCACCAGCGAATACATCACAAACCTTATCAGCGAATATTTCAAGCTAAAAGAAAACGGAGGGAACCCCACTATGGCAAGCACAAGAACGATGGCATTCCAAGTATCAGAAGAGCTATTCCAACGCATCAAGGCGCATCTGGAGCGGGAGACTGCCCGCGCCGGTAAAAAGCTCACCCAGCGGGAGTTCGTCCTGGGCCTCATCGAGGCAGCCCTGAACGAGGCGGAACAGACCCTCACCGCAGAAGCCCCGTCCGGCCTCTGTGAAGCCACGATCCCCCAGGACGCCCCCCACCCCCGGGAAGAAGAACCCGGGGCCCCGTCGGCCAGCGTGTGAGCCGTGTGAGGCAGTAGCCCACAAAACAACAGAACAAGTCAGAAAACAGCCCGGCAGAGTATCCCCAATCGTGGGATGCTCTGCCGGGCTGTTTTGCGTTTTATGGAAAGAAGGTGATTTTTTGAACGCAAACACAGCCCATCGCGTGACGAGCGCGGAGATTGCCATTGCCAAGGAGACAGACTTGCCAGACCTGCTATCCTCCCTAGGATACCAAGTCAAACGCATCGGAAGCTACTACACCGCCAAGGAGATGGACAGCCTTCGCATCAAAGGCCGCCGAACCTGGTACCGTTACTCGGAGGGTATCGGCGGGGACGCTATATCCTTCCTCCAACGATTCGAGAACAAGAGCTTCCCGGAGGCGGTGGAGTACCTGCTGGCCTATCAGGGTAGGTCCAGGGACCCGCCGGAGCCGCCGCCGGAGCAAATGCCCCCAAGGGAGAAATGCCCGTTTCAACTACCCCCTCCCTGTGAGGATCAACGCCGGGTATTTGCCTACTTACGTAAGCGAGGCATCGCCGCCCAAGTGATTCGAGACTTTATCCAAGCTGGCCTGCTGTATGAGGACGCAGAGCATCACAACTGCGTTTTCGTCGGCAGAGACGGCAGCGTAAAACCCAAATTCGCCAGCAAACGAGGAACTTTTGACCTGAACGGTGCTGGTTTCAAAGGGGACGTAGCCGGAAGCGACAAGGATGTAGCCTTCCGGCTGCCCTGTAATCCAGCCTTGAATTGGGTGGCAGCCTTCGAGGCCCCTATTGACCTGATGAGCTTCTGCACCCTGCACCGGGAGGTCCGCAGCAATGCCATTGCCCTATGCGGCTTACACAATGGCGCACTGGATACCTACCTGCAGGAGCATCCCCACCTCCGGCACATCATCCTGTGTCTGGATGCAGACGAACCAGGACGAGCAGCGGCGGAACGCATGAAATTGGAATACGAACAAACAGGATTTAAAGTATCTGCCAGGACACCAAAACAAGGAAAAGACTGGAATGAATATCTACAACAGCGTGTTTCGGCACGGGAAAGGGGGCGGTAGCTGAACAAATTCCGCTTTAAACTATCTGAAAAAGGAGGCATATATGCACGAAAAAAGATTCCAAAGAGCAACTACCTTCGCCCTGGTTTTCTCTATGCTGCTGTCCCTTCTGCCGATGGCAGTCCCCAAGGCCAGCGCAGCGACCGCCAGCACCCTGGCAAGCGTTACAGAGACCTATGTTGACGCATCTGACGGAACGCAAATTTCCAAAGATGAAACCTATTCCGTAACACACAAAGAACGCACTCCGCAGAAGATTGCGGACTACACTTACCAGGACTACAGCGAATCTGTAGAACAGGTGTATTCTCACAAAGACATCAGTTATATCTACGGATATCCCGACAAGACCGTCCGCCCGGACCGGCCTATGACCCGCGGCGAAGCTGCGGCGGTGTTTTACCGGTTGTATGATGGACAGTACCCTTCCGCAAAGCGGACGATGTCCCCGCAGACTTTCTCCGATCTCAGCACTGATCTCTGGTGCTACAAGGAAACTGAGCTGCTGTACAGCATCGGCAGCATCGACGGTTACGGGGATGGCACGTTTCGTCCCAATGCTCCGGTCACCCGCGCTGAATTTGCAGCTCTGGCGGCCCGGTGGGCAGGGCTGGATCGTAGCAATGACGCAAAGTTTTCCGATGTAACGACAAGCCATTGGGCGTATGGGGAAATCAACGCCGCTGCTGCGGCTGGTTGGGTCGATGGTTACCCGGACGGGACATGTCAGCGCCATGACGAGCGTGTGATGTTCCGCCGGGTGGTCACGGGCGTGTCCGGGGTAAGAATCCCCAGGGCCTTAACCGCCCGGAAATTGCCTGATGCGCTCGTCTACAAGCTGGAAAAGCTGTTAAAGCAGTTTGTTCGGGAGAACGGATTGTAACATTCGTTTACACAGATGTAGGCGGATTAAAAAATCAAAGCCGCTGCTTTCCTAAC